>JBHPHX010000004.1:0-30075 GCA_042571515.1 Patescibacteria group bacterium | reverse complement strand
ATCAATATCACCAAGTGCTTCGATATCACCTTCGGCGTCAGTGTCAGCTTCCATATCACCATCAGCCTCGATTAGTCCATCGGCATCGGTATCCGCATCTATCAGTCCCTCGGCAAGTATTTCTCCAAGCGCTTCAATATCACCTTCGGCGTCAGTGTCAGCTTCCATATCACCATCAGCCTCTATTAGTCCATCGGCATCAGTATCTGCATCAATATCACCCAGTGCTTCGATATCACCTAGTGCCTCTGTTAGTGCATCAATATCTCCTAGTGCATCAATTAGTCCATCGGCATCAGTATCCGCATCTATCAGTCCCTCGGCAAGTATTTCTCCAAGCGCTTCAATATCACCTTCGGCTAGTGCAAGCGCATCTATCTCTCCTAGTGCCTCGATTAGTCCATCGGCATCAATCAGTCCGTCGGCATCGGCGTCGGCATCTGTGAGTCCATCAGCGTCAATATCACCATCAGCGTCAATAAGTCCTTCTGCTTCGGCATCTGCATCTATTAGTCCGTCGGCGAGTATCTCTCCTTCAGCTTCAGTATCAGCATCAATATCGCCATCGTCCTCAATAAGTCCATCGGCAATAAATATAACCTTATGCACAGATTTATGGGAAATATCTGGTATTAGTCCATCAGCGAGTATATCTCCCTCAGCTTCAGCGTCAGCGTCAGTATCACCAAGTGCTTCGGTTAGTCCATCTGCATCAATATCTCCTTCAGCTTCTGTTTCTGCATCAATATCACCTAGCGCCTCAGTATCAGCTTCAATATCTCCTAGCGCTTCGATATCTCCCAGTGCCTCAAAGTCAGCTAGTATATCTCCATCAGCTTCAATAAGCCCATCTGCATCTATCTCTCCTAGTGCCTCTGCTTCTGCATCAATAAGCCCTAGTGCTTCAATTAGTCCATCTGCTTCTTTGTCTGCAAGTATTAGTCCTAGTGCATCTATCTCTCCTAGTGCATCGGCCTCAGCATCCATTAGTCCAAGTGCTTCAATTAGTCCTTCTGCTAGTATTAGTCCTAGTGCTTCGGTGTCTCCAAGTTCCTCTGCATCTCCTTCTCCCGGGGTAGATAGTGAATCTGCTTCAGTTAGTCCCTCAGCTAGTGAAAGTGCTTCGATAAGCCCATCAGCTAGTATTAGTCCTTCAGCTTCTGCTTCTGCTTCGATATCTCCGAGTGCTTCGATATCACCAAGCGCTTCAGCTTCCGCATCAATAAGCCCTAGTGCATCAATTAGTCCATCTGCTTCTTTGTCTGCATCTATTAGTCCATCAGCTTCAATAAGCCCATCTGCATCTATCTCACCTAGTGCTTCAGCTTCTGCATCTGTTTCACCAAGCGCATCAATTAGTCCATCAGCCTCTGTGTCTGCTTCGATATCACCGTCGGCTTCTGTTTCACCATCAGCCTCAATCAGTCCCTCTGCTAGTGCAAGTGCATCTGTTAGCCAATCGGCAAGTATATCTCCTTCAGCTTCGTTATCAGCATCTATTAGTCCATCAGCCTCAATATCTCCAAGTGCTTCGTTATCTGCAAGTATTAGTCCCTCGGCTAGTATTAGTCCTTCAGCTTCTGCATCTGCATCAATATCTCCGAGTGCTTCAATATCACCAAGCGCTTCAGCTTCCGCATCAATAAGCCCTAGTGCATCAATTAGTCCATCTGCTTCTTTGTCTGCATCTATTAGTCCATCAGCTTCAATAAGCCCATCTGTATCTATCTCACCTAGTGCTTCAGCTTCTGCATCTGTATCACCATCTGCATCAATAAGCCCATCTGCTTCTTTGTCTGCAAGTATTAGTCCTAGTGCATCTGTGTCTCCTTCTGAGGGGATAGTTAGCGCTTCCGCTTCGATTTCCCCATCGGCATCCGAAAGCGCATCTGTTTCACCAAGTGCATCTATCAGTCCTTCGGCTAGTGAGAGTGCATCTATATCTGAAAGTGCTTCAATAAGTCCTTCTGCATCAATAAGCCCATCTGCTTCTGAATCGGCTTCTGTTTCACCAAGCGCTTCTATAAGTCCATCTGCATCAATAAGTCCATCAGCTTCTGAATCGGCTTCTGTTTCACCAAGCGCTTCTATAAGTCCATCTGCATCAATAAGTCCATCAGCTTCAATATCACCTAGTGCTTCAGGGTCGGCATCTGTAAGCCCAAGCGCTTCCATATCTCCAAGCGCTAGCTTGTCTCCATCAGCTTCAGAAAGTGCATCTGTATCTGAGAGCGCTTCCGTTAGCCCTTCTGCATCTCTTAGTCCCTCTGCCTCAGAGTCAGCATCGGCCTCACCAAGTGCGACGGGATCCGATAGCGCTTCTGTCAGTCCTTCGGCATCGGAGTCCGAGTCAGCATCCCCATCCGCCGAACCCTCCTCCGAATCTGAGTCCGAATCTGATTCTGAATCAGAATCTGCATCTCCATCCCCAGCATCACCCTCCCCCAGTGCGAAGCCCCTTGTTAGAATCAGTCCCTCACCTGCAAAACCTATTGAACCGATACCACCACCAAAGCCCATATTCGTTAGAAATCAGCAAATAGTCGTCAACCGAAACACTGAAGGACAAGGCACGGCGGTCCATTACCAACAAACAATTCCCTTGTGGAATAACGCTGGTAGGCCCAGTAAAGCAAGGACAGGAACCATTGGATACAATTCGCAAATAAGTAGTTTGGAATATTGGGACGGTTCCCGCTGGTTGAATTTGCCAATGAAAAGAATTCCACAAGCATAAATCATCATCTTTGCTGCAAAAAGCCTCGGATGATAAAATAAATTAAGTAAGATGCCTACACAAAAACAACTTTTTATAGATATTGGTCAGGGATTGTCCGTATTAGCCGGTCTGCCGGCGATCACTTCATGGAATACCAAGCAAAGACCAAAGAAGGTAAGGAAGGGTACTATTGGATTTAACACCCAAACGAACCGGCTGGAATACTGGGATGGCTCTTACTGGCTAGAAGCACAGATGAGTTAGAAATAATCATTCCTTTCCTCTTGTTTTTTAAGATTCAAGACTATACAATAAAATTATATGGGAATTCTAAATTTCGTAAAAAACATTAGTCCGACGGAACTAATCATAATCCTTCTTATTTTAATTGTCATCTTTGGCAGGAAAGCAGTCACCAGACTTGGTAGAACTGGAGGAGAAACCCTCAAGGAGGCAAAAAACATTAAAAAAAGTTTCCTCGAGTCTATCGAGGATGACGGGCCCAAGAAAAAGGAGGTGTCAAAGTAAAGTATGTTTAGCTCAATTGGAACAACAGAGTGGCTCATAATTGCCTTTATAATCTTTTTTCTTTTTGGTGGTAAAAAAATACCGGAGTTTCTTAAAGGCCTATCAGACGCAGTCAAAGAATTTAAAAAAGCCTCCAAAGACGATAGTAAAGAATAAAAGAAGGCTTGAAAAATGATATCGCTGTGGATAATATTGAGTCCCCCGAACTGTCTGTAATAATAGACAAATTTTCTCCCTTTCTTAAAGAAGTGAGGAAGAGGGTTATTTTTACACTTATCTCTTTTGCAATCGCCACTGTTGCCGGGTTTGTTTTCCATGAAAATATAATAAGATTCTTGGTTGGGGGTCTTTCTCTTGAAGGAATTAACATTGTTTTCACCTCGCCCTTTCAGTTTATTAATTTGGCTGTAAGTTGCGGCCTGGCCACGGGGTTGGTACTTACTGTACCCCTTATTCTCTTTCAGGTTTTATCCTTTTTAAGACCGGCTTTAAAGAAAAAGGAATTCAAAATGGTAACCAGGTTCCTTCCCTTTTCTATTTTTCTTCTCATAGTTGGATTTGCATTCGGGGTTGCCATTATGAAGTGGCAAATTGAGATCTTTTTAGCTCGATCAATCTCTCTAGGCATTGGCAATATTTTGGACGTTTCCGGATTACTTACCGTTGTCCTTTTAACTTCTGCTCTACTTGGAGTAGGTTTCCAATTCCCCATTGTCCTGCTACTTCTCCTTCGTTTGGGGGTGGTCGAGCACAAACAATTAAGTAAAAGGCGGCCGTGGGTTTATCTAGGTTCTTTTATCTTCACTATTTTTCTTCCCCCTGATTCAGTTTTAGCTGATATTATTCTTTCCCTACCACTTATATCCCTATTTGAGGCCACATTATTGATAAATTTTATTCTTGAGAGAAAGAAGAGAAAGGCTCTTGTTGACGAAGATCAAGAGGACAATAAGTGATATAATTAGTACCATGCAATTTTATAACCTTAAAACAAAGGAGAAAGTGGAAGTTCCAGATGAACAAGTGGAACTAGTTACTACCGAGAACGGTAGGAAAGCTGGTAAAGCTGAGGTTGATGGAATGAAACTTTTTAAATTTTTGAGCAAAGAGGACGCTGCACGTCTTGAAGCTTTGGCTCAAAATAACACCATCTAACACCTAACTCTCATCTAATACTATAGGTTGACTATATGTGTTTTGTGTGGGATAATTATGCGAATTAGAAACCTTCAATAGCCCTAGACTAAAATAAAAAAGGAGTTCTGGAATGGAAACATGCCCGTTCGTAATGTTTAGCATTTTTACCAGTCTGGCTTTTATTGCCAATCATCTTTTAGGCAATATTGTCCCAGAAATATCTGCTATTCTTTCTACTATCTTCTTTCTTTGGAGATCATATTGGTGGGCTCTCTTGAAAGAAAATGAACCAGATTTTATGGCAGGCACCGCCACAAAATTAGCACTCAGTAACCCAGGAGTTTTCGATATAATTTTTGGCATACTTGGTTTGATAGCCATTGTATATGCTTTGATTGGCACTTTTGGAATACTGTAAATTGTAATAATAACCACAACCCCCTCGAAATTAAACCGAGGGGGCTGTTTCTTTCTAGACACATAGACATCTATCTATTTGTGTGTTATTGTTATGTAATGAATAAAATACTTCCAATAATAATAGTTCTTATAGTATTAAGTTTTGCGTATTACTTCCTCAAACCAGAAACACCCCCTACCCAACTCGCCGAAACTGAAATTATAATGGATGAAAAAACCGAAACAACAATGGAAAAATCAATACCGGAAGATGAGGAAATGGAAGTAGATTACGTTGATATATCCCCAATGGAGGCCCAAGAACTAATAGACTCAAATCCAGATCTTGTGATTCTAGACGTATCAAACAGGTACAACGAGGGGCACCTACCTGGAGCGATGAATTACTATGTAGGCGATGGGTCTTTAGACGAGGCTATACCAACCTTGGATGAAGAAGCTACCTACCTTGTCTACTGTCATGTTGACTCAGCAGCAATTGCGGGTGCACAGAAACTTATAGACGCTGGTTTTGAGAAGGTTTACCGGCTTGAAGGAAACTATTCAGCCTGGGTTAACGCCGGTTACGACGTGGAAATGTAAGATCGATTAGCAAAATAACCACGTTAGACACAAAGGAAACTAGAAACAGGAGCCCTGAAAGCAGGGAAATAATAAAGAAAAACGGTTCTTCAAAACTTGTGATGGCAAAAACCAAATTGTGAAGTATAGTTGATCCAACTGCAGCTAAGAGTAAAACGCCGGTTATAGGCCAGTTTTTCTCAAAAATCTTTTTTAGGAGGACCATTTATTCCTCTTCCACCTCCTCATTTTGAATTTCAGGAATAATGGGGACCACACTCACAATGATATCTTTTTCTGGGTTGTATAAAATAGCTTGATCAGGATAGATCAGTAACTTATCTCCATTACTGGCATTCTCATAAAACCCTGAACCGCCTTCTCTAAGTTTCTTAACATCATTAATTATAGCTACGCTTGGCATTGGGTCCCTGGGAAGGATGATTAATTTCCCAACCTTCTCAATAACTTTCTCTATCTCCAAATTGGACATGTTGGACAACCTCTCCATCTTCATCTTTTCCCGAAAATACAGCACTGTGGTAAAAACCAACAATACTAGAAGCAACAAAACAACTGACTCACGAATATCAACTTTGGCCAATATTTTTTGGGCCTTCTTTATATACGGTTTTTTTCTAAACGGATTACTAACTTGGATATTCATCATCTGTCCCCATTTTCTCAATCTGGAAATGAAAGTCAATCTCTAGAAGAGCCACATCCGACCCATAATCATCACTTCCGTCAGTAGCGTCCCTATAAACTCGACAAATCAACATGCTAGATTCAGCCTGTCCTGTTCCAGATATAGCTGCAAAGTCAGCAATTTGGTGCTCATAGGCTGTACCAGACGCTGCTTGAGTTTTAGTTACTATTGTAGTATCAGAAAATGTTCCTTCATAATTAGCCCATGTATATTCTAGACCCCAAATAACACTTCCGGAATTACCATCAATTGGAGTCCAGTGAATATGTGGTTCTATATCACTACCGGCCTTATAACTATGTGGAAGTTGAACAGTAAAATATACCTCTTCTTCTTGATCGGGATCAAATTGATAGGAAAAAACTCCCTGACTACCACCACCATCATCCTTGAACTTTACAAAACCCGGGATTTTGCTACCCCCGGTTTTAACTCCTGTAATAGGCACCCTAACGTCATCCCACACTGTAGCACTTCCCGCCAAAGTTAAATGTCCAGAAGAAGAAATGTCCAAATAATTTGAGGTGTCGCCCACACGTAAACTTGTTATGCTTGCAAGGGAAGACCCGACATCTAAATAAAATGGCGCCGTGGAGTCACTCCCACCAATAGCTATATCATTCGTAGTGGAAGTGAGATAAGTCACTGCACCATCATCTGTCCACAAAGAAGTGTCTCCCACGTCAATACAGGTCAAGGTATCCCCGATTACCCGAACTGCCTGTCCTGCGGAACAACCGGTGGGGTAAGAGGTCAGAACTGTCCAATTCACAGAACTATCTGCAACATCAATACAGGTTAGAGTATCTCCAATCACTCGGACTGCTTGTCCTGCGGAACAACCAGTGGGGTAAGAAGTTAGGGCCGTCCAGTCAACTGAACCTGAACTTCCCACTGTAATACTGTTACTAATCTCGCCATCATCCCAATTGAAATCCAAATTACCCTTATCTTTAAGGTCATCTTTAGAAATACTAGAGTCGTTGGAAATATAATCTTTCCCAGTAATCCAATCAAAAATCTGACCCGCACTGGAAAGGTGAGTGGAATCCCCGTCAGAGGGAGAGGCCAATGGCAAATCACTAATATCATCCCATACGGAGAAGCAGGTTAAAGTATCTCCAATTGCTCTGACCGCCTGTCCAGCCAAACATCCTGTGGGGTAGCCCTTACTTTCTTTCTTTGTAACTACTGCTATCTCCCCTGGAGAAATTCCCTCTTGGTTTGCTTTGTCACACACTAAAACACCTTCATCATAAAATAACAAACCACCTTCTTGACATTCATTTTCTAGTTTTGAAAACAACTCCTTATATTCTGAACGACTTCTAAGGGAACCTATGTTTAGAAATAATAAAATTAAGATTAGTAATAAACCTACACCTACAACTAGTTTGTTCTTTACGCCCATCATAGTAGCTTACCAAATTATAACTAATTTTGTCCTAAACTTTAATTGACACGAAAATCCAGTCATGTAAGCTTAGGGTATGAAATTCTTAAAAAAACTACTCAGATTTCTCATTGGTTCTCTTTTTACGGTTTTATTTTTATTGTCCCTGGGCCTTGCGGCTATAAGGTTTCGGCTGCTTAATGTAGGTTATTGGAGTGGTGCACTTGAAAATGCAGGGGTATATACCATGATGGAAGGTCAAGTACAGGAGTTTGGTGGCCAAATGATGGCAAAGATGGATCCCGCCGAGTTGGAACAAATCAGGCAAGCCTATAACTCTGGCCAACTAAACGCAGAGGAAAGAGAGGCGGTTGAAGAACTACTCACAATGGTAGATGCGTTTGGAAGCTTGGATGAAACCTTAAATGCGGAAAAAATACAGTACATAGTTGAGCGGAACCTGGAAAGAATAACGGGTTTCCTAAAGGGTAAGACAGAAAAATTGGCTTTATATTTACCTCTTGCTGAACTTGGGTTACCTCCTATGATGCTCTCTGAACCCCCCATGTCCTTGATGACCGAACAGACTGATGTAGAAACTTACTTTCTCGCGACCTCACCACCAGAACAGGCCGAAGTCACAATAGCACAACTGAAGGAAATACAACATTACGCAAGCTTCTTCCCTGCCCTATGGGGTGGCACTATATTTTTAACTTTATTAACTCTAGTAGGTCATCACTTTTTGGGAACTGGGAAATTAAAGCAGGTTCGTGGAAGTGGGGTGCTGTTGTTACTTTCAGGTTTATCTGCAATAGGGGTTGCAATTGCAGCTGATCAACTTATTCTCCAATCATTAAAGAATGGGGAAAACATACCCGAAATGATGCTTACTCTTCTTCCAGATATAGTAACAGGGTTTTTCAGCCTTGGAAAAAATGCCGGTATAGCTACTGCTATCATTGGGGCGGGGGTGATTGGCTGGACTATATACGCTGTAAAGAAGGGTACTCTAGTAAAAGAGCAGAAGTAATTACAACAAATACTTCATGTTCATTTGACCACAATATCGCGGGTATCGTAAACTGATAATATGACAAACAAAATAGTAGCAATTACAGTATTTTGTTCTTTTTTAATCCTAACCTCCACAAAAAACATTTCACTTGCCCAAAATGAAATTACCTTAGAACCAACGGACCGGGTGTCCCTAACAAACCGCGAACCCGCAGTAACAAGAAGCGCTGTACAACTCCTAAGAATCTCTTACACAGAGGGAAATAAAGGTGAATTTGTTTCCTTTCTTAACTTTGATATCTCTGAAATACCTCAAAACGCAGATATAAAATTTGCAAATTTGTATTTGGTATTTGAAGAAAGCTCCGACACCCAAAATATTATTTTCACCCTAAAAAAGCTCTCCCAACCGTGGAAACAACACACTATAACATGGAACACGAGACCTGAAATAATAGGTAAAACTTACACAGTAGAGCCTTTCCAGTACGAGGAGGGCGGGCAAACTATTGTCAGACTTGATGTTTCTGCCCTACTTAGAGACTGGGTGAAAAAGAAGGCCCAAATTTATGGATTTCAGATTAGCGGCCCAACTGATGTTACCTACCACAAGCACTACTATGCGGGAAAAAATAACATTCATCCCAAACTGAAAGTATCATATACGGTTGTACCCGATACAAAGACAACAGTAAAAATGGAGGCTAATTTGGAACAACCCAATGAGCCAACTCCCGCCACAGAAAATTCCACTAAGAGTGGGGGTTTACCAGGGGAATTAGATAGTTTGTTAACAGCTCAAAATATAAAAGTCGCGGCCATTGCGGTCTTTGTCTTGCTAGTTTTGAGAATCGTTTTCTCAAAGAAGTAAGGCAAATAGTTAGGAGAATGGTGGAAGTTATTTAAAGGGAAGTAGACGCAATAATAGTTTCTACCTCTCCAATGTAGTCATCAAATGCGCTTTCCTCTGCCATAAAGGCGAAAATGAAAGCCATATTATCTTTTTGTGTAATAACCACGCGTCCTTTAAGGTTTATCCCTTTGACACTAGCTGTATAATCAGCCTTGGCGGCATCAAACCCGGATATCAAAAGGTTTCCACGCTCTCCAACTAAGAAACTATCAAATAATGGGTCTGACTCATTTTGCTGTAACCAAAGATCTATCAGGTCGCTTGCGGTAAATCCGGTCAACTGAGATATATCGGAAACACTAACTCCAACGTTTTCTGTAAACTGATCTTCGGGCCCCACCCTCTGTGATAGGAAGGAAACCACAGTCTCCTCCGAAGCCCCTTCTTTTACCGTCCAGGTAGAGGGGTACTCAATGGAAAATCCATAAGTCTCACTAGTATATGTCTTCATCTTCTCCTTCTTGCCCTTATCCATAGCACTGGATCCTGACCCGTCATCTTTTGACGCCGAAAAATTAAATTTCGCAGCGCCGCTAACAAAGGCAATGATAATACCAATCACAACAACTACAGCAACTATCATCAAAATATGGGAAACACCACTTTGAGAGTACTTTTTGGGCATTAGTTAATTATCCACACAGAATACCTTCTTTGTCAACAGAACTGATATAATACATCCACCTGCAAAGAGTTCCTTATAAAGGAGGTGTATATTATTAAATGGGTAAAAAAGTAGGTGTTGTAACTCATTACTATTCAAATATTGGTGTTGGTACCGTCAAGCTCAGTAAAAAAATTGAGGTTGGGGATACCCTACATTTTATAGGAAATACCACTGACTTTGAGCAAAAAGTGGATCAAATGCAATTTGAACACAAGGACGTTGAGTCCGCAAAGTCGGGTCAAGAAATAGGTATTAAAGTCTCAGAAAAAGTCAGAGACGGAGACGAGGTTGAACTTGTTTAAAGCAGTAATAACCAGAAAGTGATTTTAATTAACTATCTCTGTTATTAACCACTGGTCGTTTGTCATTTCCAGCTGAAAGTTCCAGGTGGTACCTAATTCTCCACCCCAAAACGGATCCACCACAACTTCTGCCGTGTTACCGTTTATGGTTTCTTTCCCCATCCTTATAGAATCAGGACCTTGTTGAATTCCATAGCTCAAGGGAATAAAACTGTCATCAGTCCACCTTCCCTTCATTTCTTTACTTAACAAAGTTTTTGCTAACGCATAGTCAATTGTGGCTCCCTCAAGCGTCCCAAGCGTGGCATATAAATACGTTTGAACCTTGTCAGAGGGTGATGCTACAGAAAATTCTAAGGTTCCCAGCAAGCTCTCAAAAACATCCGAATATTTCTCATGGGTCTCTTGCGTAGCTAACGCTCCGTAGGTAATTCTATAAAGATAACTGCTATCCGCCAGTAGAATCCCATAGACTGGTCCAGAAGAAGGGGCGGCGGCATCCAAATACTTAATACCTTCTTTGCCACCATAACTTGTGTCAGAGATTCTCTCTTTTTCGTAATCTCTAGATGTTCCCTCGCCAAACATATCTAAGTGATACTCTTCAGCGGTTAATCCTTTGGAATTTTTTTCAACACGAATCTGGATACTGTAGGAAGGGTACATTTCCTCCATATAAACTTTTATTTTGTCCTGGGATTTATCCTCAAGGCTCACAGTTACATTCATGTCACTTATTACAGAAAATTCCCAATCTGGTGGGGGGTAAGCAAATTTCAGTCCTGCTTCCTCAAATTGATAGACTTCCCAGCCTTTGGGAATTACGGATTTGGATTCCGAACCCGTCTTTGAACTCCCCGGCTTAAAAGCTGCAGGTTTTTTATAAAGAAAAAACCCCACTCCCAAAACTACTACTAATACAGCAATTATTATTCTTTTCATATACTATTTACATCCTAAATTAACTAAACACTCATCTTTATCTGCCCCTTCAGGCACCATGTCACAAATGGCACAGGTGTCTCCGTTTTCCCCACCGAAAGCATCCTGCAAGCCCTCCATCATTTGTGTCATGTCCACAAATTCTATGTCTGAGGGAGGGGTGAATTTACTATTGTCAGGTATCCAGGGCCTACATTTGTAGTCATAATCTTTATTAAACCCTTTTGTATTTCCTTGACCGCTTTCATATTGATCGTTCTCATCCGCCATCTCCTGGATATCGTCAATTTTCATCTTCGTTCCATTCATCATATTTCCCCACATGTAAAACCATTCTCCATCAAAAATGGAATATGACTTTATATCACCTTGATCTGGAACCTCCATGTCTATTTCGGTGTAGGATTTCTCCTTTGCAACAAAAACGGTCATTTGCATTTTTCCGTCTTCCCCAGAATACTCTCCAGTACATTTTATAGACTTACCCATACCCAAAAGGTCTTTTAGAGAGCCCGTAATACTGCTTTCGTCACCCCCACCTTCGGGGCCACCTCCTTCCTTTTTGGGTATACAAGCTGTTACAACAAACGCAAGAGAAATTATTAATATTAAAGTAAATTTTTTCATATATCTATTATGCCATAAAGAAAAGCAGTGGAAACTAAATAAATTTGTTTAGTTACACACTGCTTATCTCACCGAGGTCGCTCTTGAAAACACCATTTGGCGGTCAATAAACTCTATCCGTCCACAATCACACACTACATAAAACAACCTCTTATTTGTTGAATAGGCACTAGGGGCCCTCACATATAAAATCTTCTTCCCACATTCTGGGTTACGGCACCGAATCATATTAACCTTTCCGTTTGATCCATTCTTTCCAGTCATATCTCACCTCCCATACTAGATTTATTTATATTTGTCGTAAAATCATCCAAAAACCCTTGGAATTTCAAAGTTTACTTGATAATATTTGGTTATCACGTCGCCAGGTAGAAAAAGGAGGCACTTATGCCCACTTTAGAGGAATGGATTCTAGCGGCCAATAATTTTGCAATAAATACAGAAGGTCTAACCGAAGAAGGAATCAAAAACAACATAGTGAAGCATATCCGGGAATTAGGGGAAAAACATAAGGCTGAGTACAAAGCTAGTGATAGTTACCCAGTGGTTGCTCCTCAGTTGATGATGAAAAAAACAATGCGGTTGGAAGTTTAAAAGGTTGCGAAGTCAAACCTGGTCGAATGTGATGGGATTGCAGTGCTTTCAAAAATACTCTTTGAGCTGTGATCCCTTTTTTTCTTGCTATAATTCACTTATGAAACTAAAAAAATCCAAAAAATGTAAATGCTCTCTTGAGTTCATTGCAGCGATGCAAGCCTTTGGTGTATTAACCTACTGCGGTCTTGTAGCCCTAGTAATGTGGAAAAGTACAGAATGGTTTGGAAGGTTAGACAGCTATATTGGTCCCCTATTTGTTCTGGTGTTGTTCATCTCCTCAGCTTTGATAACAGGACTCATGGTCTTTGGACGCGCCTTCATACTTTTTTGGGAAGAGAATAAAAAAAGAGAGGCTCTCAAACTTGTAGCTTACACGGGCGCTTGGCTCGCCGCTTTCACCATAACAATTATTGCGGGGCTTTTGTTAAGATAAAATATGCAGTTTCCAAAAGATTTTTTGTGGGGGACAGCAACCTCTGCACATCAAACAGAAGGCCACAACTCCAATAGTGATTGGTGGGCCTGGGAAAAAAGAGATAGAACAAGTGAGCCAGAGGAAAAATCCAAATACCCACTACAGTGGTCTAATCATGCCTGTGATTCCTACAACCGATTTGAAGAAGACTTTGACCTTTGCGTAAAACTAAACAACAATGCAGTGAGGTTGGGAATAGAATGGGCTAGGATTGAACCGGAGCAGGGAAAGTTTGACCAAAAAGAAATTGAACACTACAAAAAAGTTCTTCGAGCCGCAAAAGACAGGGGGCTACAAACATTTGTGACTTTACATCACTTCTCTTCTCCAAAGTGGATATCCTGGACAAAACGCAAAACCCCCAAACATTTTGCAAATTTTGCCGAAAAGTGTGCGGAGAAATTTGGAGAACTTATAGATGTGTATCTCACTATAAACGAACCCCAGGTGTATGCCATGCAGTCCTATTTAAGAGGTATCTGGCCGCCTCAAAAAAGGAATCCCTGGTTATCCCTCGTGTCGCAACTTAACTTCATTAGAGCCCATAACAAAGCCTATAAGGCTATAAAGAAGGTTGGGGACCACAAAGTAGGAATTGTAAAAAACTTGGTTTGGTTTAGGGTCTCGAAAGATTCAAAGATAAAGCCTATCGACTGGTTAGCCACAAAAGTACTGCAGTGGCTTAGTGGCAAGTTCTTCTTGGGGAAAATTAGCAGACATTCGGATTTGATTGGAGTAAATTACTATTTTACAAACGAGACGAAGAACCTAAAACACAAGGACCCCCAAGATAAAATTTCTGATATGGGTTGGTGGCTTCATCCTTCCGGAATGGAGAAGGTTTTATTAAGGCTCAAAAAATATAAATTGCCTGTTTACATCACAGAAAATGGGTTGGCGGATGCGGAAGACAAACAACGGGAGTGGTGGATAAAAGAAATTCTAGAGCACTGCCACAACGCTATGGAACAGGGCGTAGATCTGAGAGGGTATTTTCACTGGTCACTTATTGATAATTATGAATGGGCGGAAGGATTTTGGCCGAGGTTTGGTTTAGTGGAAATAGATAGAGAAAATAATCTGGAAAGGAAACCCCGACCCTCCTTTTATACTTACGCACAAATCTGCAAAACTGGTAAACTAGAACCATGAAACTGCTTGAGCCCACCAAGGAGTCTAGAAAGGCAAAGCGCTATTTAAAACGGCTGGCTGCGTTGAAGGTTTTTTGGGTGGTTGCTGGATTTTTAGTTATACTTGTCCTCTCCCCACTTATTCTATTTTTATTCCTACGCCCCAAACCTCCAACACACCTAAATTATGGGGTTACATTCAGCAATAAATATGCAATGGAGCTTGGATTGGACTGGAGACACACTTATTCTGAGATTTTGGACGATCTTGGAGCAAAAAATTTGCGCCTGATTGCGTACTGGGATCAAATTGAGGGGCATCAAGATGAATATGACTTTTCCGACATAAAATGGCAATTGGATGAGGCCGAGAAAAGAAATTTGTCTGTAATTATGACCATAGGCCGAAAAGTCCCTAGGTATCCGGAATGCCACGAACCAACCTGGTGGAGAAATATAAAAAACAAAAATATAAAAGATCAGGAGTTATACGAATATATAAAAGTAGCGGTTAGTGAGTTGAAAAGTTATAAATCCATAAAAATGTGGCAGGTGGAAAATGAACCATTTTTCGTGTTTGGTGAGTGTGATCCTGAAACAGATTTCGAGACAGTAAGTAGGGAGGTAGAAATTGTAAAAGAGCTAGATGACAGACCTATCTTGATTCAAGATAGCGGGGAAGGAGGTTTTTGGTTCCCTTCGTATAAGATTGGAGATTATCTTGCCATTTCAATGTACAGAAGAATTTGGTATGACTTCTGGGGTATTTTCTTTGGAAGATACATATATTTTGAATATCCTTTGGCTCACTGGACCTACAAGATTAAGGCTGAGCTAGCTCGCGTACCCTACCAAAGAATTATTGTCACCGAACTACAAACAGAACCGTGGGGGCCGGGGATAAATTCAAGTATTTCGCAGGAAGATAAGGATAAAACTATGTCACGGCATCTTTTTCTAGAAACCTTAACTTATGCGCAGAAAGCAGGTTTCAAAGATTTGTATTTGTGGGGGGTTGAGTGGTGGCTCTGGGAAAAAGAGCAAAACAACAACCCTTTTTTCTGGAACGCCTCCAAAGCGTTATTTAACTGATGCATCATCCAGTCGTGGACAAAATTAGAGAATTGTTAGAAAAAAACAGCATGTGGTACGACTATTTCGAACATGAGCCTGTCAGAACAAGTGAGGAGGCCGCGAAAGTTCGACCGAATTACAGCCTTCAGCAGGGCGCTAAAGCTCTCGTCCTAAAAACCAAGCACGGGCTTGCAATGATTGTAGTTCCAGGAGATAAGAAATTTGATAAGAAAAAGGCTATGAAAATTTTGGGTTCAAAAAAAATCAGCCTTGCCACACCAGAAGAGGTTGAGGAAGTAACCGATGGAGTAAAAATAGGGGGTGTACCACCTTTTGGCAACTTATTTGGTCTTAAAGTTTATATGGACAAAAGCATACTGGATTTGGGAAAAATAATTTTCAATGCCGGAGATCGCCGAATATCAATTGGCATGAAACCACAAGATTATAAAACTTTGGTTAATCCAAAAGTAGTAGATTTAACTTAAAATCCAATCTCTTCTACAACTGGAGGGGGAGGGGGGTTCAACCTATACGCACGCTTTATCAGTGCTAGCATTGTAAACAATACGGCGATAACTAAAAGACCAACACCCAACTGAATTTTGACCATTTTGGGTAATGTCTTTATGATATTTTTCAAGTCTATGATTAGTTGGATCATATGGTGATATTATTGTAAAGATGTTACAAGAAATTCTCAAGTTTCAGGCAAGCAAAATAGCTAAACAATACAAAATCAGCGAGGGAGAGGTTTTAGAAAGACTTCAACTTGCTGTAAAAGATAAAGGTATTCAAAACGAACGCTCTCGGAAATTTAAGAAATTAATCAAAAAAGTAAAAAAAGATATATATTATGATCTTCGAACTTATCAAAGAAAAGAGGGTCATCAGTCTGTTTTGGAAAGAGAGGCCCACCTGGAAAACTTTTTCTCGCAGATTAGTCCTGAATTAAGTAATGCAAAAATTATAGTTGACATTGGAGGAGGAATGTTCCCAGCTATCTTTCCTTTTGACAAATACCTAAACATTGAAAAATATATCTGGATAGATAAGGACAAAAAGTCTTTTGAGAAACTACAAAAGTTAAACAACCCAAAAATAGAGCTATATAATCACAAAATCGGTGAGAAATCATGGGAACACTACTCAAACAGTTTTGACCTTGCTCTAATGTTAAAACTTATTCCGGTAGTTTCTCGTCAAGAGAAACACCTTCTTCCAATCCTAGCTCAAATTCCTGCGAAAAAAATAATAATAACTGGTAGTAAAGAGGCTTTGGCAAAGAGAGCCTCTATAGAACGTAGAGAGAGAAAAGTTCTTAAGAAATTTATAAATCTTACTGGTAGGGATGTTATTAGGGAATTTGAGATTGAAAATGAGTTTGGTTACATCATATCGTGATAAAATTTAGGTAATGAAGTTCGCCTACGAAAAAACTGCCCAGGTTTCAGAAGCTGAATTTGAAGAAGAATCAAAAAGGCTAGAAGAATATATATTAAAGCTGAGAAAAGTAGCTGAGGAAGAAAATTATTCCTCAAATGAAAGTAGCATTAATCTTCCTTTTGACGAAGGCGCCCTCAAAAATGTGATAAATCTCCATAAAGAACTTATCACACCCAAACTAAAATATGTTCTGGATATTGGAATCGGGGGTTCTAGTTTAGGCACAAGAGCCGTATATGACGCGTTTTATGGACATTTTGACACTATAGAGCCTCTAAGATATCCCAAAATGATTTTTGCGGACACAGATAATCCCCCTTATTTGGCCAAACTAAAATATTTTCTTAAATCACACATATACTACCCGGAAGAAATAATCATAAATGCTATAAGCAAATCTGGAACAACCGCCGAGACTATAGCCAATCTGGGTATTTTGGCCGGTGACTTACCTTTTGCCAAGGAAAGGCTCGTGGTAACAACCGAGAGGGATACGGAACTCCACAAAGCTGCTGAATCTTTGGGAATAAAAACTTTGGAAATACCTAAAAAGGTTGGGGGTAGGTTCTCTGTCTTTTCAAGTGTAGGGCTTTTCCCACTAGCTTGTGCTGGGGTTGATTTGCCCGATCTTCTTCAAGGGGCAATGGAGGCGAGAAAAGTTGGATTACAAAAAGACACCTCCAAAAACCCAGCGGCACAATCTGCTATTGTAACTTTTATAAACTACAAAAAAGGGAAACTTATAAACGACTCCTTCTTTTTTAACCCCGAACTAGAGTCTCTGGGTAAGTGGTACCGTCAACTTTTGGCCGAGAGTATTGGAAAAGATGGAAAAGGCACAACACCAACCGTTTCACTGGGCTCTGTAGACCTACATTCCATGGTGCAGCTATATCTAGGGGGGATAAAAGATAAATACTTCACCTTTATTTCAACAGAAGATGTTACAGAAGGCGTGGTTGTCCCTAAAAACCCAATTCTGGATGTTTTACACAACTTGGAGGGTAAAAGTGCAAAAGAGATTATGGATGCCATTCTCCAGGGCGTAAAAAGAGCCTTTTCAGCCAGAAAGATCCCCTTCTCGGAGGTAATCCTTAAAAACCTTTCCGCGAAATCCCTTGGGTTCTTCATGCAACTAAAGATGATAGAGATGATGTATCTGGGACATTTGTTTGGCGTAAATACCTTTAATCAACCTGATGTTGAAGACTACAAGACAGAAGTCAGAAAAATTCTCAAGATTTCATGAGTCTTTTATATAAAGAATATATAAAGTTTCTAAAAGAAAATGCTAATAGCGAGCGCGCGGAAAAAGGGAAAGCCTACCTCTACTCCAATCTGGAACATTACGGGGTAGATACTTGGACTGGGCGAGAATTTTTTAAAAAACACAAAAAAGAAATTCTGGATCTCTCAAAGGAAAAGGCCCTTGAGGTAACGAAATTTTACTGGGAGAAACCTAGTTTTGAAGAAAGAAGCTTTGGGTTAAAGATTTTAAAAGCGCACAAAAAGGAGTTAACCACAAACGACATGCCATTAATAGAAAAAATGATGAGGGAATCTGAAGGTTGGGCTTTTCTGGACAGTCTAATTATTCCCATAATGCCCGTTATATTAGATAAAAACCCCAAAGCTTATTCTTACCTCAAAAAATGGATAAAGGATGATGATTTTTGGGTAAGAAGATCTGCCCTACTAGCACAAATCATGTTTTTTAGAGAGAATAGGGGTAACAAAAAACTATTTTACGATTTGGCCGTTTCCCAATTTGACGAGAGCTGGATAGATGAAAAATATGCAAAGTACAAATCTGACCCCAAACATTATTTACACCCCAAAAGAGCCAAGTTTTTTATCAGGAAAGCAATTGGTTGGGCAACAAGGGAAATTTCTCACAAAGATCCGAAGGGAGCATACAAATTTTTGAAGAAATATAAAGATCAAATGTCGGGCCTGTCTTTTAGAGACGGGAGTAGAAAGTTACCAGATGAATATAAAAATAAGTTATAAATTAACAATACTGTTTTTGGTTGTAGTTGGGCTATTTTTGCGGCTCTGGCATATAGAATTTGGCTTACCACATAGCTTTCACGCCGATGAACCTGAAATTGCGGAACTAGCTATAAAATATACCTATGAAATTCGAGATGTTGTAAAAAACAATAACTGGTACAAACTAATTCCCATTTCTTTTGTTTATGGAACAGTTCCAACTTATTTCAACACTTTTTTAACTATGGCCTTTAGCAAAAGTTTGGGAATTCTAAACATACCTTTTAAGAAACATCACATTTATATCTTTTTACGGAGTGTAAATGCCGTTTTGTCCTTTGTAATTGTTCCGGTCATTGCGTATTTGTACTATAAATTATTCAAAAACAAAACTGGAGCATTAATTACGTTTGCTTTACTAGCACTTAACTGGAAGTTAATTGTGCACGCACACTATATAAACGTAGATATTTTCCAAACAATTTTTCTTGCCTTGAGTTTTCTGACTCTTTATTTATATTACGAACGTGGGCCGGATAATAAATATACTGTTTTGACAGGCATACTATTTGGCCTAGCTGTAGGAACAAAAATTACCACTCTTATTGGGTTACCTCTGTACTTTTACGTTTTTTTGGCAAAAAAGGATCCACGCGGGTTGTTTGGATTCTTCTTTGTGATTGTTGCGACTTTTATGGCCACAAACCCTTTTTCCATGATCTTTGCTACGGATTTTGCTTTTAGAATCTACACTATGTTTACAAAAGAAGCGGGAATGGTTTTTGATTCGGTAGACTCAGGACTTTTTAAATATTTATTTGCACTAAGTTTTACGGTTACACTTCCAGTCTTATTGCTTTCCCTTTACGGGAAACTAAAAACCAAGTGTAATCCATTCCACAAGTTTTTAATTGGGTACGTGGTGGTTTATTTAATATTTTTCTCTCTTCAAAGCAGAAGGGTGGATAGGTGGTTACTGCCCATTATCCCAATTATAATTTTGTATGCTTCGCACGCATTAGTGGAATTGAAGAAATATTGGTGGGTAATAGTTTTTGGACTTTACTGTTATTATCCTTTTTTGTTGTTACAACAGTTTAAAAAACATACCCCAAAATCTGAGGCTTATCTTTGGATGAGGGACAATGTTGCTCCATCTTTAAACAAACTTTCGTATACGGAGGAGGGGTTGGATCCAATGAATAAGTTGCCTGGGATGAGAGTTGTAAGGATGGAGGTTTATTCGGAACAGAACGCTCATTATTTTATGCCAGAGAACGCTGATGGTTATGATTATGTTGTTACGGCATCAAAACCCATGTCCAACCACAAGCGATCAGAGGTAAGAGAAGCGTATCCTTTTTATTATGAAAGGTGGAACGCCTGGGAAAATAATTTGCACGATCCAACCAAATGGGAGTTAGTTAAGGATTTCACTCTCCCCAAACCCAACCTCGTTAATCTTTCGGATATTCACATCTACAAAAACCTATCCCTTTAATGTGTTTTGCTCGATTTGACAGAATTATAGGTAATCTCTTAATCTCTTGGATCTAGATGGGTGGCGGAGCTTACGTAAAGCCTTTGCCTCAATCTGCCTAATTCTCTCCCTTGTAACCCCAAACTCCTTGCCCACCTCTTCCAAAGTCCTGGTCCTTCCATCTTTCAGCCCAAATCTCAGCGCCAAAACCCTTCTTTCTCTGGGATTTAAAGTTTCCAAAACATCATCAATGTGTCCCTTCAAAAGTTCCACACTAGCAGACTCAAACGGAGAAAGAGTAATTTCATCTTTTATAAACTCTTTTAATCTTGTATCTTCCTCTTTCCCAACCGGGGTCTCTAGCGAAGTAGTATCCTGTGAAATTCTTTCAATATCATGGGCTTTATCGGGATCAATTCCCATCTCCCTGGCAACCTCTTCAGACGCAGGGGGACGCTTGAGCTTTTGCTCCAACTCCCTTTCAATCTTTTTATATTTATTTATGGTTTCAACCATGTGAACCGGAATTCTAATGGTTTTGGCTTGGTCCGCAATTGCTCTTGTTATAGCCTGGCGAATCCACCAGGTAGCGTATGTAGAAAACTTAAATCCCCTCCTCCAATCAAATTTTTCTACAGCTCGCATCAAACCAATATTTCCTTCCTGAATCAAATCTAGAAAATGAAGTCCTCTTCCCATGTATTTTTTGGCAATGGAAACAACAAGTCTCAGATTAGCCTGGGCCAACATATCCGCTGCCTCTTGATCACCTTTTTCAGCACGCTTGGCTAAGGAAACCTCCTCTTCGGCAGTAAGAAGATCAACCTTTCCAATTTCTCTCAAGTACATCCTTACCGGATCAGAAGAAACTGCCTTATCTAATTTAACTTTTGATAAATCTAAGTCTTTCTCTAGATCCGCCAATTTTTCCGCCTCTTTTTCGGACTCAACATCAAAAACATCCACCTTGGCCTCTAATAGTTTCTCGTAAAGGAAATCCAACGTCTCAATATCTTCCTCGGCGTTTGGAAACAACTCCAAGATTTGGGTTAGGGTCAAATAACCTTGCTTTTTCCCCACAGTTACAAGCTTTTTAATATTTTTCTCGCGTAAGTTTAACGTAGCTTTTTTCTTGGTTTTAACCGTTTTTTTGGCCGGTTTCTTCTTAGCTTTCGTAGGTTTTTTTGTAGTGCTCTTTTTTGGCATATTAATCTGCTAAGGTATCAGAAAGTTTTTTAAACTTTTTGGTCAATGATTCAACCTCCTTGGTATTCTTTTCTAATTCAGCGAGCTTAAGCTGATCTGTTATTTTCTTTAACTCTCTTCTTGTAGCATCCTTTTGGATGCGAGAGATAGTTACCTCTATTTCAGAATCAAATCTTTTCTCGCCTGGAGTTAGATCACCAAAATCTGTTAAATACAACTCCAAAACTAAATTTTTTAGCTCTTCTTCCAGACTGTCTGCAAATAATTTTATATCAAATGCTTTTGGCTTACTATTAATATATTTTTTAAGGCCTTTATAAAGTTCCTTGGTTTTAGTACTGGAAAAATCGCCTAACTTTAACTTATACAAAAGCTGTCCCATAGTGTCAAGTTCTGCTTTCATTAACAATGTAAAAAAGTGTTTCTCCAAAGACTGGATTGTCCCTTTAACAGAAGCTAAATTCGCATCTTCCTCAATTGGACGATTCTTTTTAACGGAACTGCGTATGGTTTGCTCCAAAACATCCAATTCTTCCGCAGTTTTTTTAATGTAGTGGTCAAAAACCACACCATTTTTAATTTTTGAAAACTTTGGAATTAGGTAATTAATTATCTTTTTCTTCTCGTAAGCCTTACTTTTATCAAACTTTTTTAATGCTGTCGCAAGATAAAAATCATAAATTGGGACGGGGTCACTTAAAATATTTTTGGCTAGAGCGTAGTCTTTGGAAATTAGGTCGTCCAAATCAGAATACTTATCGGGAATAATGGCTACTTTAACATCAAATCCCATTGGTTGAGCTAAATCTAAAGCTCTTTCTATGGCTGTAACACCTGCGGAATCTGGGTCAAAACAAAATATCAATTCATTAGTATATCTTGAAATCACTTTTAGGGCGTCTTTTGTTAGGGAGGTTCCGGAAGTGGCTATAACATTGTTTATACCGTTTTCGTGAGCTTTTATAACGTCCATTTGCCCCTCTACAAAAATAGCTCCCTTCTTCTTAATATCCACGCGGGTCTTATCTAAGCCATAAACAAAGCTGCTCTTGTGAAAAATTAGGGTTTCGGCGGTATTTAGATATTTCGGATCCCTTCCCACAATATCTCTTCCGGTGAAACCAACCACATTTCCTTTTATATCAGCAAGTGGAAAAATTACACGCCCCCTAAACTTGTCTATCAAACCTTTTTTTCCCTTCGTAGCTACTCCGGCCAATAACAATTCTTCATTTGAAAAACCTTTTTTGACCAGGTATTTATTTAGTGTATCCCAGCTGTCAGGAGCAACTCCTAACAGAAAGTCGTCAATTGTTTTCTTTTTTAATTTTCTTTCCTTTTTTAAATAATCTAGGCCTGGCTTTCCAATTTTGTGCTTTGTTAGTAAATAGTTATAAAATTCAGCAGTTTTTTTGTTAATTTCAAAAAGTGTGGTTTTCTTTTTACGATTGGGATCGACTTTTATATTTTTAATTTCAACTCCAGCCCTGTCTGCAAGTTGTTTCATGGCATCCATAAACTCTACCCCCTCAATCTTTTGCACAAATGAAAGCATGTCCCCGGATTCTCCACATCCAAAACACTTATAAATTTGAAGTTCGGGAGACACCATAAAGGACGGGGTTTTTTCGGAGTGAAAGGGGCATGTTCCTTTGTAGTTTTTTCCAGCCTTTTTTAGGGATACATAACCCCCCACAATATCAACTATATCTAGCTTTTGTTTTATTTTGGAGACGGTGTCCATTGGTATTCAAGGTATATCATAAAATACGAATATTTGCCAAAGATTATTCTGCCTTCGAGTCCTTATTGCCCGTGTAAACCAACACCAACAGTACTAATGCAAATACCATTACCCCTATATAAATCAACAGCTGAGTGTTTATAGCAGCTACGCTCATGAAGAGGACCTCCTTTCTAACCTTAATGATATCCACCATACAGATAAAACACTAAATATGCCAACAATTATAGTTCCGGAAAGTTTCTCGGGGCCAACTAAAGAGGAGATTACAACAGAACCTAAAATCACCTGACCGCTGTTATCCAAAATATTAGACATTCTTTTAATTTGGTCGTTTGTGAACAAATTAGGCATTACTTTCAATATACGTAACAAATATTCTCATTGTCAATATGACAAAGTATGTAAGGGGGTTAATTGTGCTAAAATCTTGTTGTTCTTGGAGGGATGCGAGAGTGGTCAAATCGGCTCGCCTGGAAAGCGACGCGCTGGGAAACCGGCACGTGGGTTCGAATCCCACTCCCTCCGCCAGCGGAGAATGGATGTCACCTTTAGGTGGCAACCATTCTCTGCTTGTGGTGGTTGGGTTTGAAGCCGTGAATGAAATGAACAGGGTTCATACTTCTGAGGTACTCCGAAGAAGGTAGCGAAACGCAGTTTCGCGTTCATCCCACTCCCTCCGCCAGTGGAATTTGGCTATTCTAGATATTTCAACAACTTCTTATAGGCCTTGAAATTATTCACGGGCAACCAGCACTCGTTTGGAATATCCACTGCCCAAAGCTTATCCTCTTTAGATAAAACTGGAAAAAGCATCTTCTCAAAATCAACCCTCTCACTCAAATCAAACAGTTCCCTAAAAAAATCATAACAACTAGGAGAAAATATGGTAACCCCAACATGTGTAGGAATTGGAAGCATGGGATAGTTTTCTATCTCAACCACTTTGTTATTAACAATCTCCATACCCGTATATTCGTGCTGAACCTTTTTGACAACCACGACAGTTGCCAGTTTCTCTTCCTCTCTCTCTAGATGCCCACTAACAATATGTCTTGGAAAAGAACCATCAAAATTTATAATCAAATCATCTGGGTTGTGCACTATGAGATACTTATCTTTATCAATGAACCCTTTATCTAAAGCATTTCTAACAGCCCCACCCTTTCCCACGGGTTTTTCTGGGTCATAACAATATTTAATATTTACATCATATTTGCTTCCGTCACCTAAAACCTTCTCGACAGTATCCGCTTTGTGGTACACAAGGCATACAAAATCCTTAAAGCCCGCCTCAATATAGTGGCGCAAAGTCATTTCTATCATGGTATCTCCGTTTGGAAGCTCGTAGGCGTTTTTATTGCGAGAATCAGACCCGGGAACACTTCTAAAACGGCTACTCTCGCCTCCTGCCATCAGGGCCACTACACAGTTTTGGGCAAACTCAGTTAATTTTTCTTGGGAAATTTGGGAAGGGGAGTGCATTACATTTATTTTTTGGCCAAGTTCCTCAAGGGCACTTTGCATAGGAATATATTCTAGCAGATTTGAAGGTCTGACCTTTAACCAATTTTATTTTTACCCTACAGTTATGAGATAATCCAAAAGTAAGAAAGGGTCCAACCTTTCTAACATGGGCCGTTAGCTCAGTTGGCTAGAGCACTGCATTCGCATTGCAGAGGTCGCCGGTTCGACTCCGGCACGGTCCACCATTCTTCGCAGCGGAGCAAGAAGAATGTCCTGCGTAGCTCAAAGAGCGAAGTAGGACTAAAACTAATGTTTACGCTACGAATGGTAAACCAACTTGGAGGGGTACCGAAGCGGTCATAACGGCCTGGTCTCGAAAACCAAGGGTCCTGGAAACAGGACACGTGGGTTCGAATCCCACCCCCTCCGCCATCCCTTAACAAACATTGGAATAAAAGATATAATAACGGCGGATTGGTGATAGGAGAAATTAATGACGCGCAAACCAAAACCCTCTGGGAAAGGAAGTAAGTACAAAAAGAATGAAGAGGTAACCTTTTATCACGAGGGTGAGAAAAAATGCGGCGTTATATGCCAAGTTATAAAGAAAACCGTCTATAAGATCAAGTGTCGAGGTAAGTTTCTTACAATAAGGGAGGGTGAAATAACAACGTAGTACCTCAGAATGGGCGTGGGATACATATATATCAATCCCCCACGCCTGTAAGTTTCATATATAATACCCAGGAAAACATGCACCCGTAGTTCAGTGGATAGAACGCAGCGTTGCGGACGCTGAAGTCGGGGGTTCGAATCCCTCCGGGTGCGCCAGCTAGCTCTTTTTCCCCTCTAAATCAAACTTGTCCAAAACCTTACGATAAGTTGTATCTAAAACCGTTTGGGGCTCTGATTCCAGAAAAGTCGTTCTTTCGCCTAAAATGCTCTTGATTTTTTCTTTATCCTCTGGTTTAAACGTAATATGCATCCTGTTTGTTATCCCTGTACCTGCATCTACAACCAAAACTTCATGACCATAGCTTCCCGAAAAGAAAAAGTGCTTAACAATACCCCAAGGATATAGCTCCCCATTCACAGAAATTCCATAAGTACTAATTTCATATTTAATAGTTTGTTGGGGCAAATCAGTCATAACTCTTGTTACAAAAAATAAACTGGCAACAACTAAAATCAACCAAAATTCCTGCATTATTACAAGAAGAAGAGCTATTACAATACCAATAATGGAAAGGGTCTTTTTTAGACTGGGGTTTATTGTATTACTAGGTATTATGGGAACCATCTCCCATTGGAACAGTATTTCTTTGGGGCCTAGATCTATGGGTTCAGGTTTGGACATGGCAGGCTGGGCTTGATTAGCATAGGGGTCTGTTATTCCAAATGCATCAGTTACCTTTCTGAGTTTACTCATAGCACATTTAGTATAAACTTTTGAAGCTATATAATCAATAACACCACTTGATTAGTGATATAATTGACACCGTACCTGGAGGGTTGGCAGAGCGGTAATGCAGCGGCTTGCTAAGCCGTCACCGTCTAAAAGCGGTGCGTGGGTTCGATTCCCACACCCTCCGCCAGACTTCGCCAGGGCTTCGTTTGGTAAACCACTACATTTTTCTTGCCAACGTAAAACAATGTACTCTGGCTACATCCGCTTTGTATAAAACCCTGCTCGCCTCAAGCAAAGTAGCTCCCGAAGTACAAATATCATCCACCAAAAGTACTTTTTTACCTTTCACGGCACTAATATTTTTAACTTCAAACGCACCCTGCAGATTTTTCTTCCTCATTTCCTTTCCAAGATTGTACTGCGCAAAAGTATCCTTTTTTCTAGTTAAACTAGAGTTTTGGTACTCCAAATTGTAAAAATTAGCCAAATTCTTGGCTATTAGGGCTGCCTGATTAAATCCTCTTGTCCTGTATTTCCTCTTGTTAAGAGGAATTGGGGCAACAATCATATTTTTATAGCCTAGGCCACATTTTTTGGAATATGTTAGAGACTCATTAATTAGTTTATTGAGCGCAGAGAAGAGTTTAGAGCCGTATTTGGCCTTCTTTATGCAGGTTCTAACCAAACCCCAGTACTCATAACAACTAAAAATTGAAGCTGGAACACCAAAAGATAAACACTTTTTGTGTGTTACTCCGAAATGAGAGAATTTCCCGCAGATAAGGCAAATGTCTATTTCTAAAGGTTTGCATTTAAGAAGACATTTTTCACAAAAAATATTTCCATTTGCTTCACAGAAAAGACATTTTGGGGGAAATACACTATTTAGTAACTTTTCCATAAGTTATCCACATAATTAAATGGGCCGTTGTTACAGTGTTTCACGACCTAGTATCTTATAGCTTTTGGAAATCTCAGCCTATATACATAATACCCGAGGGTGGGAGGGGGTAAAGTTGCAAAATTCTAGTTAGACTGGAGATTTGGTTATTCATAAACAGAAGTCACAATGTTAATAATTAAATATGTGGGGGAGGTCTAGGTAGCAAACTGGTACTTGACACATCAGTGCGCGGGTTCGAGTCCCGTCTCCTCCACCATAGGGCTACATTGACAAAGATAACCTCTTTGATACAATTGTGGTGTCAAGTATCAGGGTCTATCTAGACACACTGAGCAAAAAGTCGCTTAACCGCGACTTTTTTGTTGTAATACCAGTCTAGACAGGGGGTCGGGAAAATGGTACAAATTAAGTTATGCCAGAAACGCCAAAAAACCCACCAAAATTTAAATACACCGAACTAAAAAATGTGTTTGGAGCTGTATTGAGGATTTTGGCATATGGTTTTACCAAAAAACCTCTACTATCAACTGGGCTGCTTATATCAATGGCTATTAGTACCCTCCTACCGATACTAAGCATGTGGTTGGGTGGTAGGCTAATAGACGAGTTAATAAACCTGGTTACAGTCACAGGTGAGCTCTCCCCCAGCACTCTGATTCTAGTATTTTGGTTGCTAGGTCTAATGTTGCTCGAGACATTAGCGAGAAAAACTAGGTGGTATCTTGATTACAATCTAGAAGAGCTTATGAGATTGGAAATAGAAAAAGATGTTACTAGGAAACTGGCCTACCTAGACATAGAATATTATGATAACCCAGAGATAAACGATTTGATAAACAGGGTGAGAGATAAATACAGATGGATTCCTTCAAACTTCCTGCGTTCAATCCTAAGAACATCAGGACATTTGATTAAACTGGTTTCAAGTGCAATTGTGCTTATAGGACTCTCCCCTCTAATTGTTGCTATTGCGACCCTATCTATTATTCCAGAAATTTTAAGTAATGCTGTTTACAGCAAAAGGTCATGGAAAATATTTAACGATTGGACAGAAAGAAGGCGTGACGCCTATGCAACGAACAGGAGTCTTGTGGATGAAAACAGGCTGAAGGAATTACGAACGTTTCGCCTTAGGGAATACTTTTATACCAGGTTTTTGGATTTGTATGGAAAGTGGGTCCAATCCCAAATAAAAATAAATAATAAGAAAAATATAATTGGCAGTGCTTGGAGTTTTTTGGGTACAGCAGGGCATGGAGTAAACCTCATTTTAATTATTCAGAGAGTGGTATCTGGAAATATAACCATTGGTATGTTCACCTTCTATAGATCCAACTTGAATAGACTAGACAATGCTGTATATAACATCTTCAACAATCTGACCGGTATATATGAGAGGGGCTTATATATGGTGGAGATATTCAAGTTTTTGGATCTGCCACAGAAAATTGAGAACGGATCTATCTGCCTATCAGACATCAAAACCCCACCAACAATAAAATTTGAAAATGTCTCCTTCAAATACCCTCAAACAGACAATTACGTATTGGAGAATTTTAACTTGGAAATCAAACCAGGAGAACATTTAGCAATTGTGGGCGAAAACGGAACAGGAAAGACAACCCTAATTAAACTTCTGATGAGATTTTATGATGTAACTAAAGGAAATATTTTTATAGACGGAAATAATCTCAGAGATCTGGATGTAGAAAGCTGGTATTCAATGGTGGGAACACTTTTTCAGGACTACAATTTCTACCACTTTGACGCTAAAACAAACATTGGTGTGGGAGATGATCAAAATATAGATGATTTAGAGTCCATTATTCAGGCTTCCAAAGAGGCGGCTGCACATGAATTTATAGAAAAATATGATAATCAATACGATCAGATTCTAAGTAAAACCTTTTCTGGGGGTATAAATCCCTCTATTGGACAACAGCAAAAAATAGCCTTAGCACGAGCTTTTTTTAGGAGTGCCCCTGTGCTAATCCTCGATGAGCCAACAAGTAATATAGATCCCAAGGCAGAGTTTGAAATTTTTGAGAAATTATTTGAATTTGCGCATGGTAAAACTGTGATTATTATTTCCCATAGATTTAGTACGGTACGAAACGCGGAGAAAATTATTGTGCTTGACGGGGGAAAGATTATTGAGGAGGGAACACATGAGGATTTGATGGGAATTAAGGGTGGAAAATATAAAACAGCGTTTGAGTTGCAAAAGAAGGGTTATGAGTAGGCACAAAGCAATCTCCTCAGCTAATTAACCTTTTTCTCATAAAAGCTTTGCCAGAAGACGATTTTAAGTATTTTTCAAAACTAAGCGCTTTACTCTTGGTTGTAAAGGCTGCAAAAAAGACCAATGCCCACGGCTTGTACCTAGATGTGTGTGACGAACCACCTTCATTGTGCTTTTTCAATCTTTTCTTAACATCTTTTGTACATCCAATGTATATCTGACCGGAAAATTTTAAACTTTTAAGAACATAGGTATAGAACATAAATGGCCTGCCATTCGTAGCGTAACACTCACTACTGGTCCTACTTCGCTCTTCGAGCTACGCAGGACATTCTTCTTGCTCCACTGCGGATGGTGGCCTGCCATTCGTAGCGTAACATTTGCTGTTGGTCCTACTTCGCTCTTCGAGCTACGCAGGACATTCTTCTTGCTCCACTGCGGATGGTGGCCTGCCATTCGTAGCGTAACATTTGCTGTTGGTCCTACTTCGCTCTTCGAGCTACGCAGGACATTCTCCTTGCTCCGCTGCGGAGAATGGTGGAGATGGGGGGAGTCGAACCCCCGTCTTGAAAGTTTGGAATATAAAATGTCACAAGCTTGGCCAAAGTTCTTCTCGAAAAGACAGGTATTTGGCAGACCCTGATCCTTTTCAAAGACTAAAGTTTTTGAGATTTGCTCCCCTGGAAATTTAGACAAGTCACTTCTAAACTCCCTCCCCCTGACTTTATAATGCTCACCAACCCTTTTCAGGTAAAAGGTTGGGAACAGGCTAGCCCCTAAGGGTTAGACCATCGCACCAACCATTGCTGGCTGGGCGACTAGTGCGTCTTGTTTTGCACTTATAGTTTTGATAGTTTTTACAAGGATCTATCAACTTGGCTTGATTTCATATTTCTTGCTTCCAATCAAATCCTGTGCATCCCCAAATTTGGGTTATATTATATCACTCTTTGTGGTGCGGGGGTATATTCTGTT
>JBHPHX010000003.1:0-42708 GCA_042571515.1 Patescibacteria group bacterium | reverse complement strand
TCGCACATTCTTTTCTTAAAACTCCCCCAACTATTTCTATCGGAGGATTCAACTTTTTCGCATGCTCTTCTGCATGGTAGTCTGTTATCTCATAGGGATTTGGAGGAATATCTTCTTGGTACGCCCCGAAAACTATTTTGGATACTTTCGACCAAGACGCACACGCCAAGCACATAGAGCAGGGCTCTAGAGTTGTATATAAAGTACAGCCCGTTAGGTTTACAGTATCAAGTTTTTGACAAGCTTTACGCATACACACACATTCACCATGTGCTGTAGGATCCTTTATTTGTTTAACTTGGGGGTTTCCAACTGCGACGACCTTATAATCTTTGACAAGAACTGCGCCCATAGCGGACCCACTCTCATTTGCTGTTTTTATTGCAAGTTTTATATATTTTTCTTCTTGATTCATATTACTTTTTAACTTTATATCTGACCTGTATTAAACCATCTTCAAGCTCTGTTGTGCCCAATCTTTCTAAATCTGCAGAAACATCTTTACTAAATAATGTTAAACCCTCCCCGATTATCAGAGGATGCACACTAAGAACCATCTCATCAATTAGATTTTCTTCTAAGAACTGACCATTAATGTCTTCGCCACCAATAAGTAAAAGGTTTTCCCAACCCTTTTCTTTAGCTAGAGCCATTATTTCTTTTGGACTACGGTCACTTATTATTTCAGTTTCGGTTTCGTTATGTAAATTTTTATTCCTTGTTAACACAATATTTACAGGTCCTTTCATTGGAAAATCGTCCCCTTCAAATTGATCCATCGTTTTTCTTCCCATTATTACAGCATCCGATCCAGTTACATATTGATAAAACTGATCCCAGTCCGTTTCGGATACCCAATCACTATCAGTTTCACCTCGAGTGATTTTTCCATCTACAGATATCGCCATATAAAGTGTTAGCTTCATACCTTGATTTTAACACGTAGGTTGTTTGTGGTTAAAATTAGAGATTGGTGAGGGAGGTGGGATTCGAACCCACGACCGATCGGTTAAGAGCCGATTGCTCTACCACTGAGCTACTCCCCCTAGTTTCTTAATTAATTTAAGGTCCGATTGCTCAACCACTGAGCATTAGACCGAACAAAGTGAGGTCGCTAGTGAGTAAAGCGAACTAGACTCCCCCAGATTGAAGATTGAATAAACTTAAGACTATATTGTCAATCGTACATAATCACTGAGCATTAGTTTCGCGTAGCGAAACGCTGCGTAGTGCAACGAAGCAGACTCCCCCAAAATGGTTTACCATCCGTAGCTCTATTAAGAGCGAAGGATGGCGCCTCCGGAGGGACTCGAACCCCCAACCCCTCGGTTCGAAGCCGAGTGCTCTATCCATTGAGCCACGGAGGCATGGTTTCTCTCCTGACTGGTGCTCTATTCATTGAGCACTAGATCGAGCGCAGCGAGATCGCTGACGAGCGACGCGAGTCAGACAGAGGCATGATAAGATAGGTTTGGGCCCTTTCTTACCCCGATATTGTACTATAACTAACATCAAAATACACAAGAAACCTAGGTTTGGGCCCTCCCCTTAATTTGTTACAATAGAACAGTGTTTCTAGAAAAATATAAGGATAAATTTATTATTGGATATGTAATATTTTTGGTATTGGGAGCGTTGTTTGTTCACAATATACTAACAGCCAGGGGCCTAGAAGTTGGAAAAAAAGATACAGAAAACCCAAACATCATTGAAATAAAACCTGCAAAAGTCCATTTGTTTATTGGAGATCAGCAATTTACGGAAAGAATGCAAAACAATAATACTTTTCTAGATTTTCTCGAGGCTCTACATGACCAAGGACTAATTAAATATGAACTTAACGAATACATTTATGGCACTAGGTTTCTACATGTTAATAATATCTACGCAAACGAGAATTACGAGTGGGTATCATACATTGAAGATAAACCATACAAAGGAGAATTAAAAGGCTTGCATTTAACTGATGAAACAAACTACAAATTAGTTTTTACTCGTATCGAAGAGCCTCAATAGGATCTTTTTTACCGGCCTTAATAGCGGGATAAGTTCCAAAAATTACACCAACAAGTACCGAAAAACCAAATGCAATCACTATAGTCCACATAGGAACTTCCGTTCTAATATAATTAGATCCTATTCTTGCTGCTACCCAGCCAAAGAACAAACCAATCATTCCTCCACCGACACTTAACATAATTGATTCAAATAAAAATTGGGTTGTAATATCAAGTGGGGTTGCTCCCAACGCTTTCCTAAGCCCCACTTCTCTTGTTCTCTCAGTCACAGAAACAAGCATTATATTCATGATACCGATTCCGCCAACGAGCAGTGAAATTCCTGCAATGGCAGAAATTGCAGTTGTGAGAATAGCCAAAATATCTTGAAATGAGGAAAGTAGGTCTTCTTGCGAAACAACAGAAAACTCATCACTTTTCAGATCATTTAGTAAAGCTAGTTCCACGTTTTTCATGACCAAATCAAGATTATCAGAGTTTTTAGCGTTCATAGCAATGCTGGCGAAATTCTCATCACCAATGTATTTCCTATAAGTTGTATATGGCATATATATGTTGTCATCAAAATCAGGACCTTTTTCTATTGCCAGCCCTATGACCTCATACGACTTATCATCAACCTTTATTTTTTGTCCAATTGGATTTCTACTTGCAAATAACTCATCAGCTACAAAAGGGCCTATTACAATTACCCTAGCTGAGTTATCTTGTTCAGTCTCTGTGTAAAACCTGCCCGACTCAAGTTCAATGTTTAATATTTCTCCAAATGCGTATCCAGCCCCAGACACTGTGGCCAAATACTTTTTAGTTTTATATTTTGTGGTTTTTGAGGATCTAATTGAACCGGTTGGATTCTCAACATAATCACCAGCGTATTTTTCAATTAACTCAACATGTTTCTCATCTAGCTTGTTATTACCAAAGTTTTTTGCCGGGTCATCTGCAAAGTCAATACTTCCAGGAACCACAAAAATTAAGTTTGAACCTAACGATTCAAATTGATCCTGAATCCAATTTTGGACACCAATCCCCAGAGAAACTAAGCTAACAACAGCGAAAACCCCAATAATAACCCCCATCATAGTTAGCGTAGACCTAATTTTATTAGCCCACAAAGATCTATGTGCAGTTTTGTATGTTTCAGCTAGTTGAATCACTTATGATTTTCCCGTCACTTAAAATTATTTTTCTTTTGGCAATTTTTGCTAAGTCTTCATCATGTGTAACAATCACAATTGTTTTTCCTTGATCATTTAGCTTTTTAAATAACTTCTCAATCTCATCCCCAGTTTTAGTGTCTAAATTGCCGGTGGGCTCATCGGCGAAAACTAGTGAGGGTTGTGTGACTAAGGCTCGTGCAATGGCCACCCTTTGTCTTTGCCCCCCAGAAAGCTCGTTTGACTTATTGTCCAACCTATCGCCCAGCTCTACTAACTTTAATGTATCTTCTGCCATTTTTGCCCACTTTCTCCTTGAAATCGAACTATATTGAAGAGGTAACATCACATTTCCCAAAGCACTAGCTCTGGGTAGCAAGTTGAAAGATTGAAAAACAAAACCAATTTCTTTATTTCTAATTTTTGCCAATTCGTTTTCAGAGTAATTATTAACTTTTTTACCATTTAAATAGACGATACCTTCAGTAGGTGTGTCTAATAAACCTAGAACGTGCATTAAAGTGGATTTACCAGAGCCAGATTTGCCAATTATGGCAACGAGCTCGCCCTCAAATATTTCCAGTGTTATTCCAGATAACGCTGCTATTGTTGTATCCCCAAGTTGGTAAACCTTGGTTATGTTTTCTGTTTTTACTATTGGAGTTTTATTTGCCATTGGTTACTATTTTTGCTTTTTTACCTACATCTAACTCATCTTTATCCCTGGTTTTGTCAACGATTATTTTCCCATCAATTGAATTTATAATTTCAGTGTATATATCCCCCTCAAGGCCTAGATCTAAATATGTTTTTTCCAAATAGTCACCTTCGAGGGTGTATACAAAGGGCTCATCTTCAAGATCATAATAAATCTCATCAAATGTAAGTGCATTTACCTCTGAGTTTGTTTTGGATAAAACAACATAGGCGTCACCACTCATGCCAAGAAGAACCTTGTCTTTGTTCTCACCATCAAATTCAACTTCGATAACAAAATCTGAACCCGATTCTTCTACATAGTATGGAAGTTCCTTAACTACGCCCACAAACTCTTCCCCTTCGTAAGGATCCAAAGTAATTTCCACTTGCTGATCTATTTTTAATAATCCAAAATCTTCTTGGTCAAGATCTATCTCAAAAACCAATTCATCTAAATTAGCCACCTTAATAACATCTGTGCCAGCCAATACAGTTTCCCCCTCTTCTAGATATATATCTACCACTGTACCGTCAAAAGGCGCGTAGGAATAAGTTTTATCAAGAGTTCCAAGTTGTGATTGGTAAGCAGCCTCAGCTTTGCTGGTTAACTCGTTTAGCCTTCTTAGTTCAATAGCATATTCATCTGCACCGCCCGCACCCTGTAGGTTAGATTCATAATTTTCAACATATTTATCAATATCTCTTAAGGTTACATCTCTAGCATCTTTGTAGTATTGAGCTGTCTGTGAGTCTGAATAATTTTGAACATAGGCTAGAAGCTGGCCCTTTTTAACTTCTTCTCCTTTTTTAACATACAATTTTGCAAGGCGACCAATTAACGGGAACGAAAGCCCTGCTTCCCGATGGGACTTAACCTCGCCGCTTGCACTGACAGTTCTTTTAACAACCTTGTGTTTAATTTCAATTTCTTTAACGGGAATTGCACCGTTTTTATTTTTGAGGAAGAGAAAACCGATAGCCACTACCACCACAACACCAATAATTATAATCTTTTTTCTTTTGTTCATAACCGATCAATATTATCATATCAGTTTTAAATAGCAAAAATAAAGCCCTTGAGGTTGATTAATCACAAGGGCTTTACATTTTCTAATTTGCAGCTGGAACTTTTATACCTGCCAAATCTAGTAATTTCTTTACACTAATAATTTTCCAATCCCCCGTTGGTCTTTTAATAACTGGACCTGACCAACAATCTGGTAAATGTTCCCCCAAAGCTTCGTTTATATCCCGTACAATGTTACGTGAATCGTGGCACAATAAACCCAATTTTTTGCTATAGTAATAAACTTCCATAGTATTTCTCCTCTCATCAATATTTGGTGGTATTATAATAGATAATATGAAAAAAATCCTGCACACTCACCACCCCCGAAGACAAATTAAAAGTTTCAAATTTGCGTTTCAGGGTATTTTCCACGCCATGCTACATGAAGCAAACTTTAGGGTTCAGTTAACTATTGCTCTTATTGCACTGTCTTTGGGAATTTATTTGAAAATAAGCACCACAGAGTGGGCTATACTAACTCTTTCCATGGGAATTTTGCTTTCCGCTGAGATGATAAATACTGTTATTGAAAATGTTATGGATGCATTATTTAAAGAGCATCAAGAGGTGGTTAAGGTTATAAAGGATGTCTCAGCGGGATTTGTGTTGATATCAGCTGTTACTGCGCTGATTAATATGATTCTAATCTTTTCCCAACCCCTACTATTATTAGTTTTATAAAAAGCAAATCTCCCTGCTATGGATATGTAACAGGGAGGTTGAGGACTAGGCATTTAGAATTAAAACAGCCCCGTACCGTCGACAAGCTATTGCTAAGGCCGTGATTTCACAATCGTTTATGACTTTCCTTAAATTCGCTTTCCAATAACTTCCATCACTGCTCGATTGGAAATCAGAAATATTAACTTTTTCTCCGGACTTTGCAAACCTTTTGGCTAAATCGCCTATTATAGCCCTTGCCTCCTTTTCGTTCATCTATACACCTCCCGCAGGTCAAATATAGTTTTATGTTAATTGTGATTATAATGAAAAATAGATGAAAAATCTAGTAGCCGCGATCTTGAATTTCATAAATTGTGCCTGGTTCCATTTTGTAAACTCTCACCAAATCTTGCCCATTTCTAGAATATGTATAAATAGGATTGTACCTCTGAGCCCAATAAGCTGCTTTTTCTTGCTGAATTTTGTCAGTAAAACTTTGTGAATTTAGGATATGGATATAATGACCAGCATCGTCAGTACTTTTTTCCAAAGGCACATAGTACCTAGCAATGCTTTTACGCTCATTTGTGGAATAATAACCATTATGATCCCCTGTCATTACAGCCTCTCCAATCCCCTCCCAATTTCTATAATAGGGAAATCCAAACATACTCAAGTGGTATATAGGAGTTGGTTGGTGGAATTCCCAAACCAAAAACTCTTCACTTTCCCACGGATATTCCTTCTTATTATCAACAAAAATCGCATAAGATTGCAGGTAAATAAAACTAAACATAATAATTAGTGAAAATCCGTAAATAACTTCAGGAATAAAAAAGTCCTTAAACCTTTTTAAAACCAACCATCCAAACTCTAGCGCAAGCCCTAAAAACACAAATAATGGTATCAAATACGTATAGATATGAGTTCCAGGTATATAAATTAACCCCTCAAGAAAAACAAATGGAATAAAAAACCACAAGAAAATATACACAAACTTAACCCAAGTTTTCTTCTCAACACTAAAATCGGCAATTTTGGGAAATTTATGAACAAATTTGGACATTATAAAAGCTCCAAAACCAACAAAAGCTAAAATTGTATAAAAATGGACCACATAAATTGGTTGGTAAACTGTAAACAGGTATTTAGAACTTGAAATTTTTGATGAAACATCGCCTGTTACCCTGCCACCCCAGTACTCTAGCGTTTTTTGGCTAATGTTTACTATGAAAGGAATATAAAACACCGCAAGAATAACGCCAGATATAAGTACTGGTTTGATTAAATCCTTTATCTTGATTTTGGGTTTATTGCTAAAAATTAAATAAAGAGCAAACGGAGCAATGAAAAGCCCATCATAATGAAATAGCATTGAAAATGCCCAAAATATAAACCCGTGATATAGCTTCTTGTTAGAAAACATATACAAAGCTAAGATCATAAATAAAATTACAAATGCCTGATATTGGGCAATCCTAGATAACGCAACTAAAAATCCATTTGTAGCAAAAAATAGGGAGGCAAAAAAGGCAACCTTATCACCGAAATGTTGTCTTAAAAGTTTATAGAAAAAGTAAACTGCGAATGCTCCTGCTAAGGCGAAGGGAATTCTAGTTAGAAATTCATTTTCATAATTTGTATTAAATAGTTCAGTAAAAGAAGTAATAATAAATTGTCCTGGACCTTTGCGTTGATTTAGTAGGAAATCCACTGCACTCTGATTTTCAGCCGGTCTTAGGAAAGCCTTTATTTCGTCTCCCTGATAGTCAGAATACCCAAGATTAATTACCCTTAAGGTAAAAGCGGCAAAAACAACAATTGAAAGGGGTAAAGTTTTAACAACTAGGTTTAATTTTTTTCTTATCTTTTTATTCATGCAGAATATACGTGTAGTTCGTTCATGGCACGAGTTGTAGCTACAAAAGCCTCCTTTGCTTGTTTAAAATTTGATATCCTATCTAAGTTTAAATCTAACACATACACTTTGGCAAATTCCAAACCTTTTGAGTTTTCAAACATGGTTAAATAGATTCCCTTGGGTATATATGTAATCCTTGAGTGTTCCTCAAGTTCAATAAAACGAGTTTTATCAAAATCTTGCTTGCTGATCACCTCTTTGGCCCTATTAAAAGTTTCAATGTCAAAACAAATAACCCCAATGCTTTTTTCCAAGGGACTTAAATCTTCCGCAAACACATTACCAAAGTGATCTAACATCTTCTCTTTTGTAGAAAAATTAACTATTTCAGGTTCTGGTCCCTTTCTATTTATAGATTTTGGCAAATAATCTTTAGTGTAAGGACCTAAAATCTTGTTAGCCAGATCAATAATTGGTTTTGTACTCCTATAATTTGTATCTAAAGTAAAAGTGTGAGCTTGTCTTGCCTCTTTAACCACTTCAGCAATCTCACTCCAACCTACAATCCCCTCCTCTTTGTTTGCCTGATTTAGATCTCCCAAAATCGAAAACCTGCCGTGAAGAACCAATTTGCCCAAAACCGCGTACTCTAATGTATTGAAATCCTGACCCTCATCAACTACACAGTATTCATATTTTTTGTAGGCACGTAAGCCCACTAACTCAAAGTAGGTATAGATATATATTAGAGTCTGCAAATAACCAAGTTTCTCTTTACGAGAAATGCTTAGATCCTTTAGGAATTTTGCCATTGTAGTGGTTTTTAGCCCCGCTCTTAGTTTCTTTGTTTCGCCCAACATCTTTTTAATAGTTTTAATATTTTCTTTGTGTAGTAGGGCTCTAATGGATTTGGGACTTTCTTTAATAGCCTCCTTTTGCAGTTCCAACTCTTCCTCAAGCTCACTAACAATATCAGATATATTTTCGTATACTGCCTGATTCTTACTGTATTTAAAGCTTGCAAACCCCTCATACTCATCCTTGTCTAGTACCTGTTTTATTTTTCTAGCATACTCCTCATGAATTTTATCTATCCCGTTTTGCAGCTTTCTCATATCAGATAAGGTGAACCTGGAAACATCATTATTTAGATCAAAATCTACGCTTAGATTAAGTTCTTCCCTAAAAATTAGCTGGAATAAAAGTTCGCGAATAGTTTTATAGTTCACATCAAAAATACCAAGTTTGGGAAATAGGGTTGAAAGATAGCCAACCAAAATCTGGTTTTTTGCAATCAAGATACATCTTTCTGGTTTTATCAACTTAGGGTAGTTAAAAAAGATATGAGATAGTTTATGAATTGCAACTGTGCTTTTTCCACTTCCCACACAGCCCTGTACAATACAAATTTGACGTGGATCAGCCTCAATTATATCTAACTGAGAAATTTGAATGGTTTCTACTATATCTTCTAACACACCCCCAGTTCTATGCTCGATTTTCTCGGAGATAATCTCGCTTTCATCGAGCTGAAGATCGTTATTATAGTATTTAACCAACGATGTGTCGTCTATTTCAAAGGTTCTTTTTAAAAGCAGGTCTTTTTCCTCCTTGCCTAGGGGTGTATTATATGAAACATTCTTTTGAGGGTATCTATAACGGTAGTAAACCGAGGCAATTTTAGCCCGCCAGTCAATAACTACTGGTTCATTTTCTGTGTAACCAAACTTACCAATATATAATTCTTGAGTGGTATTAAGATTAGAATCTTTTAAATCTATTCTGGCAAAATATGGTTCGTTAACAAGAAGGTTAAACTCATCTAATCTCTTATATTTATCCTTAATATTAAATGTGAGGTTTTCTTGTTGGAGTTGGTCCAGGAAAAAGTGGAAGTCTGCACCACTTGTTTCAGGGTTTTCGCGGAGGTCCTTTAACTTCTCTAGGTTGGTTTTTCCTACAGTATCAAGGCTCCGTTCCAGAACGTCTTTAGCCCCCCTTAGTTTTGAAAGGACTTTAGCGAGGTGAGACTTTTCCTGATTTAGAACTTCCTGATTCATCTCTGAGGCAAAACCCTTCTTTGGCTACAAGCACAACATATTCCCCTTTCTTTTTTACGTCGTCTAGTTTAGCTAAAACGTCTTTTATGGGTAGAGTTATGACTTTCTGATGCTTTTTGGTCAAATCTTTTACTAAGGAAACTTCTCGGTGGCCCAAAACATCAAAAATATCTTGCACCAATCCTCCCAGTCTATAGGGTGACTCAAAGATTGTCAAGGTAGCATCAAGCTTTCCGTACTTTTCGAGAATCTTTTTACGTTGGGAGCTGCCTTTGGGTAAAAAACCCAAAAAAACAAACTTATCGGTGGGCAAACCACTAATAGCAAGAGCTGAAGTAATAGCATCGGGCCCAGGTATTACATCAATATTTATATCTAACCTGCGAAGTTCTCTGATTAATTTGTAACCTGGGTCTGATATCACTGGCATACCACTATCGGAAACTAACGCTAGATTTTTACCTTCTTGTAATAGTTTTATTATCTTCGGGAGTGTTTTGGTGTGCTTCTGATCAGTGTAAATAAGCTGCGAAGCTTGTATATCGTACCTTGCAAGTAATTTTTGTGTTTCTCTTGTGTCCTCGGATAATATATAGTCTACGTTTTTTAGGGTTTCTAAGGCGCGATTGGATATATCACTAAGATTACCAATTGGCGTAGCAACAATATATAGTATTCCTGTCATTTTCTTCTTATTTACAGACCAAAGGCAAGGTCTAGGAATTTCCAGAAAGCTTCTTCCCCACCCACCTCTGCAGCACACTCACTAGCCTCAGCACCTGCTCTTGCTAGGGGGTGTATACGATCCAGTGGGAAGTGCCTGTATACCCAGGCTAGGTCGCGAGGTTTTTGTGTGACAGCTTCCTTGGCGGATATGTGGAAATTTTGGCAGAATGGGCATTGCAAGTCAGAGTATTCAATTAAAAAGATCTTGGCCTCTTTTGTACCTACAATGTGATCCCCATCGTTAATTGTAACTACCGCATCTGTAAACAATTCTTCATCTAAAACTGTGTCGTTTAGCAATTTATCAACATTTTCAATAATTTCTGATGTAGGTACTGCGCCCCTTAACTTAATAGTTTTCCCGTTTTCAACATTAACTAAAAAACTACCGGGTGTGCCGTTAACACCAATTGCGGTTCCTGAGGCAGTCTGATCAGCAACTTTTTGTTTTATTCCCTCGCTTTCAAGACAGGAAGCGAATTTAGATTTATTGAGATTTAAAGCCTTTGCTATGCCCGGAAGATTTTCTAGAGGGTTTGTCCCTTCCTCGAGAGCACCCATTTCCTCTGTTCTACCATCAGTGTCATAGAAGCTTAGTTTGGTGTTTAAGACACCAATATAATAAGCGGCTGCAATTAATAAAACTATTACAAAACTTGTTACAAAATTGGAAAGAAAAAGTGAATTTGTTAACAGGCTCACAAAACCTTTAGTATAATTTTTAGACGTATTTTTATTTGCCATGAGTGGTATTAAATCCTATATGTTGTAGTATGTCAATAATCTATCGATAATTGTCTATATATAGAGATTACTCGTCTAATTTGTCAAACACGCCTAAAACAACAGCACCGAAGTCTGTTGGAGTATAGTTTGATGGGTTGACGCTATTTTTGATGTGCCTAAAGGTAATTATGTTAATACTAAATATCAACAAAAACATAAACATGAACATTACAGCTGTAAGTACCACCAACACCTTAGACATGGGTAAAGTATATCAGAGAATTTTATTTTAACTTAGAAACTTCTTTGTGAAGAGTATGCTTGCGAAGTCTAGGATTATACTTCATTAACTGAAGCTTTTCTGTAGAATTAACCTTGTTTTTCTGAGACACATATGTTCGCATACCCGTTTCGGTACACTCAAGACCTATTAAAACTCTATTTCCCTTTTTCGCCATAACATAGTGGAGTGTATTACAATTATGTTATATTTTCAATAACTATGGCCAAAACATACAATCACAAAACAATTGAAAAAAAATGGAAATCCAAGTGGTTTGGCAACAACATTTATGAAGGCATAGATTTTTCTGACAAACCCAAAAAATACATTTTAGCCGAACTCCCCTATCCATCCGGAGATTATTTACACGTTGGGCACATGATGCGCTACACCGTGCCAGAGATATATTCACGATTTCTGAGAATGCAGGGTTACAACGTACTATTTCCAATGGGATGGGATAGCTTTGGGTTACCTGCCGAAACCAACGCAATAAAAACTAATAGAACTCCCCAACAAGTAATAAAGGAGGCTACCCCAAACTTTAGGAAATCCATGCAGGATATGGGCTATGCCATAGACTGGAACCGTGAAATAAACACAGCAGAACCTGAATTTTATAAATGGACGCAATGGGCGTTTATTAAAATGTGGGAAAAGGGTTTGGTGACACAAAAAGAGATGCCAGTGTGGTGGTGTAAAGAGCTTGGCGTGTTAGCAGACGAAGAGGTACTCCCAGACCCTAGTAGCCCCACAGGCAAAAAATCTGAAAGAGATGGGTACCCTGTATATAGAAAAACTTTAAAACAGTGGGTTTTAAAAATAACTGAATATGCTGACAAATTACTAGATGGGCTAGATGAGGTTGATTACACCGAATCTGTAAAAGAAAGCCAAAGGAATTGGGTGGGTAAAAAAGAAGGAGTAAATATATCCTACCCCGTTGAGGACACAGATGAAGAGATATGTTGTTTCACCACGCGTCCAGACACTAATTTTGGCGCTACATTCATAGTTTTGGCACCAGAACACCCATTTGTACAAAAAATTGAGGATGAGAAAGTTAAGAAGTACGTGGAATCTGCAATTTCTAAGTCTGAGCTAGAAAGACTAGAAGAAAAAGGAGAGAAAACCGGGGTTTTTACCGGTTTTTATGCAGTAAATAGGTTAACTGAAAAGAAAATGCCTATTTGGGTGGCAGATTTTGTTTTAGAGGGATATGGGACAGGTGCAGTGGTTGGTGTTCCAGGACACGACAAACGCGATTTTGAATTCGCTACCAAGTTTGATTTGGAAATTATTAGAGTTGTGGAATCGGAAGAAGATTTACCATATGAGGAAAGTGGAATTGCGGTTAATTCGGAATTTCTAAATGGGTTGGAAACCAAAGATGCTATAGAGAAAATAACACAATATTTGGAAGAAAAAGGTTGGGGTGAAAAAACCACAACTTACAGGATGAGGGATCAAATTTGGTCCAGGCAAAGATACTGGGGCGACCCCATCCCCCTAATTTATAAGGAAGATGGAACAATAGAAGCTGATTATGATTTACCCGTGGAATTACCCAAACTAGAAAATTTTCTTCCGGAAAACGGAAAAGCCCCCTTAGAAAAAATGTCCAAATGGTACACCACGAAAGCCAAAGACGGTTCGCCAGCAAAACGAGAAACTGACACCATGCCAACTTGGGCCGGTTCCAATTGGTACTACTTACGCTATATTGATCCAGGTAATGACAAAGAATTTGCCGATCAAGAAAAACTAAAATATTGGTTACCGGTTGATAAATATTTTGGTGATGCGGGACATACCACTGCACATCTGCTTTACACAAGATTCTGGTGCAGATTTTTATACGACGAAGGTTACTTACCAGTTAAAGAACCCATAAAGTGGCGGATGAGTGGGGGGATACTTTTGGGTGCAGACAATAAGAAGATGTCCAAATCTCGTCCGGAATTTGTAGTTGATCCAAAAGACGTAATAGAAAGCTATGGGGCGGACGCAACACGAGTATATTTAGCCTTTATTGGACCCTATGAAGATACGTATCCTTGGAATGACAATGGAATTAAAGCGTGTTTTAGATTTGTAAGAAATATTTTTGAGTTAAGTGAAAAAGTAAAAAAGGATGTGGAGGACATTGAAGTTACCAAGGCCTATCACAAAATGCTTAAAAAAATAACCTCAATGAATGAGAAACTCAAAATGAACACTGCTGTAGCAGAGTTTATGAAGTTTATAAATGTAATTAAAACCAAAGACTATATAGATGAGGATATTTACATGGGGTTTGTCAAAGTGGTAGCGCCATACGCACCCTTTGTTGCAGAAGAAGTCTGGCAGAAATTAAACGGTTTTAAAAGATGGAAAAATGAAAATAGCGTTCATCTACAATCTTGGCCCAAATTTAATGAAATTTTAGCAAAAGATGACATTCTAACCATAGCAATTCAAGTAAACGGCAAGGTTAGGGGGGAAATTGAAGCAAAAACAAACGAACCTGAGGAATCTATAAAGGAAAAGTCCCTAGCAGATCCAAATGTTAAAAAATATATTTCTGATAAAACTATTGAGAAATTTATCTATGTTCCGGGGAAAATTGCAAATATTGTTACTTCTTCTTAAAAATACCTTTTGTTATTTCTAGTTTATTTAATCCCCTCTTTTCCGCACGATTTAAAACAGCCATAAAACCAGTTAATGAATGTGTATTTTTACGCTTGTTTTGATAAGCTTTTTCAGCCGATTTTAATCTTTCTTGCTGATTTTGTTCTTGGTTTTTCGGTTTTTCCATATGTTTAAGTTACCATGTAATTTTCTGCTTTGTTATACCAATTCATAAACTTATCCACGTGTCCATATATTGCACCTCTATATGGAGACCCTGAATTATATGCTGTTGCTAACTCTTCTGCTGAAAGTTTACCAAAGGCATCCAAATTTCTTCGATGATACCTTGCAATAAGGTCTATATTTACTGCCGGGTCTACTAACTCTTTGGTTGTTCCTTCAAAACCTATCCACCTTGCAGTACTATATAAAAGCTGTCCAAGCCCCCAACTAGACTCGCCCAAAGAGGGTTCATACCTTGTAGCTTTGGGATTTCCCACAGACTCAACCATAATAGTGGCGAAGATGAGCTCAGGTTCCACATCATATTTCTGAGACGAATCTATTATGTGATTTCCATAATTTTGCCATGTTAGTATGGCTTTTTTTTCAATCTCTGGTAGGTAGCTAAAATCCCGTTCCCTAATGTGTGTGAAATGCCGAGCTGCATCTAACTGCATTCTTTTTTCTAAAGACGCGGGAGTGGAAATCAAACTTATAGTAATCACCAGTGCAGCAGCAATCTGCTTTACATAAACGCCTAACTCATTTAGGTCTATGTTATTTTCCTGTAACCACTCATAGACCTCTTTGTGTTTCTCTTTCAACTCCTTAAGGAGTTTTTTCTGAACACTTTTCAGCTCATTGGTTCTGTCCGTAAGAACTTTTACAGTTTCGTCAATATTCATTTAAGCTCAAATGTAACAATTACCGACCTTATGACAGGAGTAGAGCCTGGGGCAATTCCTATTCCCCCACCAGCATCTCCTAATCCTCCATATCTGGGATAGAGAACACTATTTGGTGACTCATTAATATCCAAAATTTTACCTAATCTACTTCCAGTAGATTTTGCAACAAATTCAGCTTTTCCTCTTGCGTCTTCTACAGCCTTGGAAATTAACATACCTTCATCTAAAACCTCTTGGTCAACTGAAAAGTTTGGCCCATACATTTCGGCGTCTGTGATACTAGACATAAGGTTGACAAATTCCTCAATTCTACCTATATCTCTTAGCTTAATCTGTATACTGTTGGACGCTACCCAATATTTCTTACCATCTCTATCCTCCAAATCATATAAACTAAAGTTAGTGGTTTTTACTTCCATTGGGTCAATTCCAAATTCCCTGGCTGCATCTGTAATATCTTTTGATTTTATTTCTGTTTGTCTAGATACGTAATCCTTATCCTCATCCTCAGTACTGACCGTTATATTAAAGGATGCAATCTCATTTGAACGAATATCAGTATGTGTTCCCAGTACAGTAATTTGTCTGGGTTTTCCAAAAATTGAGAGAGCTGCAAAATATATTAAAACAGCGATTATAGGAATTTTATAGACAATAATTTTGGATTTTATTATATTAATAAGTTTATTCATATTAAGATTATAGCTGATATAATTGCTGGGTGAAAGACATTATAATCAAAACTGATACTGAGATAGAAAGTATGCGTAAGGCTGGCAGGTTTTTGGCTGAGGCATTTAATGTGCTTAGATCCGCGGTAAAACCCGGCTTAGAGGCATGGGAATTAGAAAAGCTATTTATTAGCTTCTGCCAAGATAACAATCTAGAACCTTCCTGTAAGGGCTACGCTCCCGTAGGATTAGCACCCTTTCCAACAGGATTGTGTCTTGGGATTAATGATCAGTCAGTTCACTGCTATGTAAGAGAGGGAGAAATTCTAAATGAAGGAGACTTGCTTAAGCTGGATACGATAGTGGGATATGAAAACACATATATTGACTCAGCAATTACTCTTGGTGTAGGAGAAATTTCGGAAAGTAGAAAAAGATTAATAGATACTACACAGTTAGCGTTAGACCAAGCAATTAGTAAAGTAAAACCTGGAATAAAAACCGGCGTTATTTCAAATACAATTGAAAAGATAGTCGGAAACGCTGGTTATTCTGTTCTAACAGACTATGCTGGCCACGGAATAGGGAGAATGATACACGAAGGGCCCGACATACCTTGTTATGGTAAGAAAAATTCTGGGGTTAAACTAAAACCTGGCATGACTATTGCAATTGAACCACTTATTTGTGAAAAAAACAGCAGGTTAAAGTATAATGACGGCTGGGAAACTAGAACAGTGGACGGAGGTGACTTTGCCCAGATTGAGCACACCGTTCTGGTTACTGAAATTGGCCATGAGGTACTAACAAGGCTATAACGATGAGTATACTAGGGGGTATAAAAAACCCAGAAAAAGTAAATAAAGGAGCGTTTAACATTTTGGCTATACTGTTTGGAATTGGTGTATTTTTGGGTTTTCTGGCTTTAGTTTTTCCAACTGCGTTTTTTGTAGTTATTAACTTTTTATGGATTTTCCTAATATTAATTGTTACCGTGTTCCTCGTACTTGGATTTTTGGTTGTAATTGGTCTTAGGGAAGAAGTGAGCAAATTTTTAGACGTCATGCTTGAGGGGTCCTTAACAATCATTGATGCAGTTGAGCTCATTAAGAAACTGTACGCCTCCTTTGTGTTGTTATTAAAGGATTTTATATTATTTATAATGCCTGTAATAGCTAGCGGTTTGTCCTTTTTAATTTACTTTGGAATTTTGCTTTTATACAAAAATGTGGGTAAGGAAAACGATGTTACGATTATGACTGTTATTTTAACAGCAGTAATGATGGTTGTTGTAGCTGTGTTAAATATTCCACTGGACAACAAAAGGCCTGACGATTCATGGAAAGGTCAATGCAGGGCTAAATTCAAGAGATATTTTGCAGACTCATTTGAAATTATAGTTTTTATTTTCTTCCTAACTATGGATTCAACTAATCTATTTTTCCTGCCCAAACATTTAAACGTGCCAATTCGTGCGCACCTGGGTAGCGTGGACCTCATGTTGCGAGGCGCCGACGTTACACACCAAGCTGACGTTACCGTTTTACTCGTTACTATTGCAATAAGTATAGAAATCTTAAGAAATGTAATTAGGGTTGTGGTTGGAGCAATTTCCTATTTTAATCAAACACATACCGAAGATTCAAGGGTAAATCACATCAAAAACTCAGTTAGAAAAAGTTTTGCAGATACCAAGGACGACTTGGTTAAATTTATCACTTTTACTACAGTTTTGATCATAGTTTTCTTGTTTTTCCCAAGGCTAAAGCTGTTTGCCATGGTAGTAGCAAGCTCAATGGGGTTAGTACTAGATGTAATAATCCCCGCTAGAATTCATGCCAAGAAGGGTGAGGATCTGTTTTCAAGGTTAATTGTTAAGGTTTTTAGGCTCTAAAAAGAGTATTGAAGAAAATTTCCAAAGTGTTACAATGTCCTGGTAAATCTTTAATGTCAGCTTGTACCGTTAATTACACGCCCTTCATTAAAGAGACAATAGTTACCATATGAAAGGTGGTGTGATTAATAAGTGAAAAAATTATACGTAGGGAATCTCCCTTATAGTGTTACTAGTGAACAACTTTCTGAATTATTCACCGAGTTTGGTGAAGTTCTATCTGCCATCGTTATTACTGATAAGTATAGCGGTAGGAGTAAAGGTTTTGGCTTTGTTGAATTAGAAGATGAGGCTGCTGATGCTGCCATGGCTGGAATGGAAGGAAAAGAAATAGACGGCAGAAATCTAAAAGTTTCTGAAGCTAGACCTAGAGAAGAGAACTAATTTAGTGGCTCTACTTTCTCGTACAAATAAATATTTGGTTTGATGAAGATGTTGAGCGGGTATTTGGTTTCGTGGATTTCAATCAATTTGTAATGTTGCGCAAACCCCTCGTTCATTTCTGGAGTATCGTAAGAAAAATTGTATAGGTAATCCCTGCTGAGGTTTTTGTTATTTAGCTTCCACGCATTACTTCCATGAATTTGCTCTGGTGCTACCATATCAAATGCAACTAATTCCTGCGATCTTTTCCATACATATTTATTTGTTGATATAAAATCCATGGATAGTTGGTATCCAGAAAACCCAAGAAATATGATAAAGACCCCAACTAAGGCTTTGCTAGGTTTTGAAAATGAGGTAAGGTATATAACAGGTTGAAGAAGTAGAAATCAAATTTCCGTTTAGTTTTTATATTGATAATCGGGTGTATCCACAAGAAATACCTTTGGATCTTTGATCATTTTATATAAATATATTTTTGGCTTGATAAAAAGGCTAAATGGATACCGAATCTCATGCGAATCAATCAAATCATAACAACAAGCAAGTTCCTCGTTTATTTTCTGATTATCGTACGAAAAAGTATATAAATAGTCTTTTTCCAAGTTTCTATGTTTTAGTTTCCAGGCATTGGTCCCATGAATTCTTTTGGGTACAACACCCTCATTTTCTACAAGCTGGACAGATCTTTCCCAAACATAGCTATTCGCTAGAATAAAATCCATTGTAAATTGATAGCCATAAAATCCTAAAAAAAGTGTGAACGTTATCAATATAGTTCTGAAATACAAGTTTATTTTTGATATATGAGCAAAATAGATAATTACTGCCGGTAGTAGTAATAAGATATATCTATCGTAAAAAACAAATGTTGTAACCATTGTTCCCAGATAGATAATAGAAAAAATTAGAAAAAAATTATTAAATTTCCTAATAAATACCGTCCAATATGAAACAAGAAGCGTAAGCAAGACTTTTGCACCCAAATCCCAGAATTTATAGAGATCGTAATTGCCTTTAAACTGGTATTTTGTACCATGAATACCGCTCGGATATAACCCTGTACGCTCGAAAACATTTCCAAAGTATGGGAACTCACCTTTAAATACCCCATGAGGGCGAAAATTTGCGTTTAGAATTAAAAATAAAACGACACTAAGACCTATAAATGCCAATAACTTATATTTATTTGATAATAGTTGTTTTTTACTAAATATCGTTAGAAGTAAGGGAAAAAGTAGGGCAGTCAACAAAATAAGCACGCCCCAAATTAAGGAAAAGGTGTACTGGGGCTCAAGTAAGTGGTTAAGGGCAAAGCTTTTATTGACCATGGCCGCTGTCTGAGGAAAGTAGAGCATATAAAACACAAGCATGGCTAGAAACATAACGACGTTGGATATAAAAAGTTTGAACTTTCTGTTAATAAGGTAATAAACAGCCAAAGATAATGGAAAAACCAAAGTTATTTGCTTTAGAAATAACGAAATCCACAAAAACAGGTATAAGATGCTGAAGTTTTTGGGAGTTTTTTTTGAATTAAATTTCAAAAATAGGTAGAAGGAGAGAATAAGAAAAAATAAAAAGTATGCCTCGGTCATAAACCCCCAAATAGAGTAAAGGTATATAGGGTTAAAAAACATAAGCAGCCCCAGAAAAACAGATTCCTCAATAGATTTATCGAAGTATTTTGTTAAAATCTCAAGAAACACGAATAAAGTAGATATCGAGATGACAAGTGTTAAAATTGGCAGTTTCTCAACAGAAAAAATCTTAGCAAAAGAAACTCCAATCAAACCTTGGGTGTAAAATGTTGGTCCAAAATATGGGTCCAGTTTGAAATCACCCTGCATAAATGACCTAACCTGCTTGTAATGTATCCAATCATCATTTTGCATAAAGTTAATCTCTGACGATATAGGAAGAAGAAGCAGAAACAGAAATAGGCAAAAAAGTATTTGGTATAGGTGTGTTTTATTAATTTGAAACTTCATATTTTGCTTCCACCCTCCAAATTTGCACCACAGTATCCCCTGCCCCGTTTTTAATTTTTTGCACAGTGCTCTTGTTTTTTATATGGGGAAATTTATAATCGTAGGTTAGGGAAAGTGGGCGTTTAATGCCTATGACATAGTAACCATTACTATTTCTATATTCCACGTCCATATAATATTGGTCAACTCTATTTTCATTTGTCACATACCCGTAGTCTTCTCCCCTTGCCATATTCTGCCCATTTATAAATTCACTTATTTGGTGCCAGTACCTTTTGTGTGGAAATCCTGTTTTATGTCTGTAATCATCCTCACGTTCTTTCTTCTCCGCTTTCCACCACAAAATATTCTCACTTTCAACCGGGTACTCCTTGGTATGGTCTACAAATAACATATACGATTGATAAAAGAAGAAAAAGAAGGCTAGAAACACTGTAACAACAAGGAATATTAGATACCTTAATTTGAGTGTAAAATCTAATAACCTTCTAACCCCAAAACCCGCCAAAACTACAAGAGGTATAAAGATATTATAGAAATGCAACCCAGAGTAACTTATTCCAAACCTAAAAATTGCTAAAATTACAAAAAACCAAATTGAAAATAATGTTGCCTTCTTTTTAGTTAGCCCAATTACACCCAAAATTAAGTAAAATGGTAGTGTCAAAAAAGGATTGTATAAATTAAACTGCCTTATATCTGGCCGTCTCGTAAAGGGAAGTCCTTTTCCTACAATTGACCCAAGATACCCCATACTTTCAGCGGAAGCTTGTTGGTATTTAATATATGGAACAAAAAAGGGGCACAGAACAACAATCATCAGAAATAAATTTAGAAGAATAATTTTAATATTTAATAACCTGAAATTTTTGATTAGCACATACAAAATTGGAATCAAAATGTAAATTGCATCCGTGTGCGCGTATGCCGAAATACAAAACATTAGTGTTCCAAGTAGGCTGTTTTTTAGGGGTTTTTCTTTAAAATGGGCGTAAAAATACAATGCAGAAAGAGAAAAGAAAAGGTTGAGGTTTTGATATTGGGCTATACGACCATAGGCTACCATGAGACCGTTTGTAGCTAATAAAAAGGATCCTATAAGGGCTACAAGCTTATCTGAGGTCAGTTTTTCAATTAGTTTATACAAAATTATTACAGCGAAGGCTCCAAAGAGCGCAAATGGCAGTCTTTGAGCAAATTCATGGTCATAATTACCAAATATTGAATAAGGAATATAGCCAATTAGTATCTGAAGAGGGCCCTTTCGTTGGTGCAAAAGAAATTCCCAATGTGAGAGATGGGAATTAACACCATAGCCTCTATAAAAAAATGTTCCAGGTTCATCGGAAATGTAGTCGGAATATCCTAAATTAATGATTCTTAAGAAAAATGTAACAACAAACACAATCACCAAACCCCAATCCACAGCCCCTAGCTTTGATTTCAACATAAAGTTATATTAGCACGGTAATTACTGGGGTTTGAAGCTTGTTGCAACATGGCCGGCTTCATCTTTATAATCGGGTTCAAAGAAGTTTGGGAAAACCTCAAAGATTGTTACTTCCCCCTCCGCAGTTTCCATAGTGAAGACATAAACTTCAGATTGCATATCTTCCTCAAAAATGTTTTCTGTACCGGAATAGTGGTAAACAGTAGTGTAGTCTGTTTCTATAACTTCCTCAGATAAGTCTTCGTAACGATCTTTGGCTTCCTCCATTTTTTGTGCAAGTAACTCGTCGGGATTTTCAGGCTGAATCCATCGATTAAACGCTATTGCTGCTGCTGGACCACCACGGGGTGCAGTATTTATAGGTTTGGGGTCAATCCAAGTTGAAATTGGCATATTTTCTAAATCTTGGGGCCAAATATCCCCTACGTGCCAACCAATTGGATATTCAAAACTAAAAGCTCCTAAATTTGCAGTGGAATATTCATCCTCAGGCTCAGGGAGGACCTCAATTTGTTCTGGGATTGAGCATATCTCCATCGCCTTATCGGAATCTTCAGAATTTATATAATTTTGATAGAAATAGAAAATAAAAGCACCAGCACCAACTACTACTAAAATTAGAAAAATACAAAAAATTTTAAGGAAAAGAGTATGTGAGCAACAGGTATGTTTTTCTTTAATTTCTTTGATTGTAGATATTTCCACGGGCATTACATAAATTATACATATTTTGCCTGATGTATACTAGTAATGTGAGATTACGCAAAACCCTGATACTTATATTTTTTGCTTCCATATATTTGTTTTTGTCTGTAAAAGATCTTTATATTGATGTCATAAATCCAGACGGAATAAATTGGCACACGAGGACTCAAATCTTTACTGAGGCGCTTTGGGACAACACTTTAAGCGACACTTTCCAATCGTATCATCCCGGCACTACACTTATGTGGATTTCAGGGCCACTATCCAATGCATTTAAAAATGATGTAGAAATTTCCAAAGACACATTTCTAATGAGAGACTATCAAGCAAAACTTTCGGTTGTAATTTTTGGGGCATTTATCTTTGCGCTTACACTGGTTGTTTTATGGAAACTTCTCGGTTTTAAATCTGCTCTTTTTTACTCCATTATTCTTACACTAGAACCTTTTATTATTGGAATGCGCAGGCTCTACCATTTGGATTATTTAATGACTTCTCTACTGTTTCTTAGCTTTTTACTAATCCTTTTTTACACTTACAAATCTTCAAAATGGATTTTTGCTATGTTTGCTGGCTTGTTTTTAGCTTTATCTCTACTTACAAAAATAACAGCGGTAATTATGCTCCCAGCTTTACTTGTTATTTTATTAGTTGGGAAACCCACAATTCCAAAGAAAATAGTTGGGATTTTGGTACTCACCTTATCAACACTAATATTCATATATGCACTTTTTCCTCCTATATGGAAAAACCCAGTTAAATCTATTCCTAAGTACTACGAAAAGATAATTTATGGGATTACAGATATTGGGGTTGAGGGTAAAAAAGAAATGGGAACCTCCGGGAAAGGCCCAAATGTCTTACTTGATGAGATTCATTCAGAAAAGGACTATAATTTTTACTTTCAATCTATATTTATGAGGTTTTCCATGGCTGGGGGCTTTTTACTTGCTATAACGTTAGGCGCCTTCATTCTTCGACCTTTAAAAGAATTGAAAAATTTTGAAATTTCAACAGATTTCTGGATTAATTTTTGGGCTGTTCTTTGTTCTATAGCCATTATTATTGCCCTAACCATTCCTGTTAAAAAGTCTGACAGATATATAATTATAGTTTTTCCGTTCCTTGTGTTTGTGATTGCTAATTTTTTAGCTAGATTAAAGGTTTACTTTGCGGTTCCTCTCGCTGTTTTATATACCGGCTTAGTGCTATTTGAGTTGGGCCCATACCATCCATACTATCTTGCATATTCAAATCCACTTCTAGGGGGTATTGAAAAAAGACTTCAGGTTCTGGACAATGATCCATTTGGAATTGGAAGTTATGAGGCGTTTAATATTGCAAAAAAGGATATGGAAAATAGCGGGTATTATGGTTTTTATACAATTTCTGGATCCAAGTCTATTAAAGCAATTTCTTCGGGAGGTAGGTTTTCTAGATTTCCAAGTTGTGTGACAGATTATGTAATTACCTTTGCGCTTGACGGCCCTCTTACCAGGACTTGTACACAAAAGTATGAATTACTGGATACTGTGAAAATTAATGGTTTTGATTATTGGTTTGTTTACAAAAGGTTAAATCAAATTCACGAGAGTAACTACAAATAAGAAAAGTTCCCCCCGTTTAAATACTATAAGATATGTTATAATACACAGCAGCAATCATTGAAAATATAATAGAATTGGAGAAAAAGATGAAGAGGAAACGCTATAAAACAGTTGGGAGGTGGATCGCAAGAGTAATAATAGCTGTATTTTTCATTATAATATTTGGGATGATAATAGGAGAGTTGATAAATAATTCCTCATTAGAATCGATTTTCCTATAATGAAGCTCTCGATAAGGGTTTGTGAATCAAATTCATGGGCCCTTTTTGTTTACGATGCAGCAATAAGGGTGATGGGTATTAAAGAGGGCGATAATGTTTTAGTACGTACAATGACTGGTTTGTAGCCAAATGGTTGTAGTTTCTTAAGGTATAATGGGAAACATGGAAGACAAGCCCCAACCCGCTACAAAACCAATAAAAATAATTGTGGAAAATGTCCCATCAGTAGACGTGGCCCGATATTACCTAGAAGTAGAATTTTCTAATATTTTTAAAGATCCAACTACTAATGAGGTTTCAGAAGCTATTGTAAAAACCATTCAGGAGCTACCCACCAATAAAATTTGGGCACTTTTAGAAGCAATTTCGTTTACATTCCGCTTAAACGGGGTTTTTTATATTATAGGTAGAGATAGCTATACTTGGAACGAGGAAATCTGGCATGTGAAAGACCTAATTCTTACCGGAATGGATTCCAGGGCAAATAAGGTTATATTTTCAGACAAGGTAAATGGTGACTCTCTTAAATTCAAGAATTACCTATTAAATTATTTCGAAAAGGCAGACGACAGTGATCCAGAAGGCCTGCTCTCATATAAACCTTCAGGTAAAAAAATGGTTTTTGAGAAACTCCTTATGAAGGAACAGGATGGGAAAATACATATACTAGATGGTTCTCATAGACTTACAGAGATGCTCCTAGCGGATAAAGAGGAGGTTGTGGCGTATGTTGGGCACCCTAATACCAGAGAGGCTGAGAAACACCCAATAGCTAGGGTGGGAAGTAGCATCTTTATACTGCTAACCATTTTATTTAAGAAGGGAAACACAGGGGAAAGAAAAGCTGTTTTAACTGTATTAAAGCAATTAGTTAATAACAGTGTTGATGGTAGCGAAAATGCAATAAAATACTGGATAGATAGGCAAAGGGATTCTGAAATAAAAGAGGCAGGGGAAAGCATCCTTAAGTAACTATTTGGGTGCTACTCGAATAGAGGAGTTTGCGAGGAAGCACTTAGGGTGGCTGATAATCAATAATTGATCCAAATTTATTCAGAAATTGAGGTTTTTCAAGAGGTTTTTGTGTAGAAAAGAAACAACCCCCAAAGGCTCATTTAGAACTAAGGGGGTCATTCGACTTATTTGGTGTTGGGTGGTTACAGTTTCTCAGCACAGGTTTTGCAAATTTCACGATATATACAATTAGGGCATGCCCATAACTTACAAGAGGTGCACTGCCAATATCCTTTTGGGGGTGAGGTCCAATAAGTAATCGGAGAGGGTTTGTTATTATCAAGAGAGGTCCAAGTTCCTGCACCATTAAGGGGTACTGGCCGAAGCATTCCCTTCCTAGGCCCTTTTGGCTCAACGCCACACACGGGGCACCTAAATCTTATCCTGTACTTTTTTAAATTAGCTTCATATTCCACTTCTTTTTCTATAGCCAACCTACCCTCTTCGCCATCATGATGTTCACCAATCTTACCTTTCCAGTCCATCTCAACCTCCTTTCAGTCAGATTATTCCACTCATCTCATTTGGCTGCATTATACAACAAAGCAGGTTGTAAGTTTTACAGATTATATAGTTTTGGTTCGAGGTATCGTTTGGGTATCTTCGGAAACGTTGTTATAACAACCTCTAAAAATGGGGTGGCTGATGAGTGCTACTTTGAACCAGATTTATGAGGAGATTGAAGTGTTTTCTACGCTTTTAGTTTAATCTGCCTTTACGTACCTAAATCGCTCCCATCTTTTATTTGAACCTTCTCTAATTGTAAAATAATCCGTTGTTTCTTTTGAATATTCCTCTGAGTATTGAGATGCGTGGCTTGCTGTTGCCTTTGTTCTCGTTCCAGCGGTATCCGTTACATTTATAAATATCTCGTCCTCGTGATTGTATGAGTCAACGAAAAGATATTCTACTACCGAATGTGATGTTGCTTTTTCATCATCAAAATGCTCGGGAAAAAACAATAAATCTCTGCTATATGGATATGAGGCGTCCACTGCAGAAATGCCCGTGTTTCTATGGTCCCTGTGGTTAACCCAGCTATCATTTTCATCAAATTTAATAATCACATCCTCTGGATTATGAGTAATGATTAAATCAGGCTTGAATATTCTAATTTGCTTTGCTAGCAGCTCAATTGTCTTTATATCGTTATTGATTTCGCCATCCCCCAGGTTTAAGTAAATATTGTCTTCTGAGGCTATACCTAAAACCTTCATGGCTTCTGAATCTTCTTTTTCCCTTAATGCCTTGAGGTCTCTTTCAGAGATATTGTCCTCTCTAGAGCCCTTATTTCCTGAAGACACCTTCACAATACGTACTTTCTTACTATCCTGAGTTAATCGTGCAATAGTTCCCCCACAATATATTTCCGCGTCGTCAGGGTGAGCGAAAACTACTAGTATTCTTTCTTTATCTTTAAAAATATCATTGTATGCATCCTTCATATTTATATTATATATCAATTAAGGTCTGGTTCGAATTGTATGTTTGGGTATCTCTGAAAACACTGTTGTTACAGCCTTTATATATGGGGTGGCTGATAAGTACTAGTTTGAACCTTATTTATTCAGAAATTGAGGTTTTTCAGGGGTTTACTTAGACTTATCGTCTTTTACAGCCTCAGGGTCCCATTTTTTTCGCTCTCTTTCATCCCAATCCCTCTTTTCCATCTCTTCTTCCTCAGGAGTTACACCACTCCTCAACTCCTCCTGCTCGTCATGGTACTCTTGCTCAGGGTTTCCCAAATCAGTTTCGCGGATGCTTGCATCCATACTACCAAGTTCTACATCACTACCATTTGACATACACTGTAATTGTACCTGAGGCTAGATAATTAGACAACAAAATTTTGAGTTTGAGTACAGTTATGTATAATGATAATAAGTCTATATAGTTGAAAGGCTTTGCGATATGGAAGAGTCCTCAGGGAATAATATTGAGAAAGAGATGGCTATTGAGTTTATATACTTTGATGTTGGCGGTGTAGTTATTCTAGATTTTTCTAAAACTGATAAATGGGAGAGGATGTTAGATGAGTTGGGGGTACGCAAGGAGGATAGAGATAAATTAGGGCAACTATTCAGCATTGAGGAATCTAAATTTTGTCTTGGTGATAAAGAAACCGATAGTTTTATTAGCATTCTAAAAAATACGTTTAAACTGAAACTCCCTGGGGATTATTCCCTCCTTAATGATTTTGTTAATCGCTTTGAACCTAACCCATCGCTTGGTGAAATAATTTTAGAACTTAAAAGAAAATACAAGGTGGGTCTGCTAACAAACATGTATCCAGGAATGTTGGGTGCAATAGAATCCAAGGGACTACTACCAAACATTGAATGGGACGTAATTGTAGACTCAAGTGAGGTGGGTTTCCAGAAACCCCAACCAGAGATATTTAAACTAGCTTCTGGCTTAGCGAAAACCTCTCCAGATAAAATTTTATTTGTGGAAAATAGTAATGCGCATATTGAGACAGCGAGGGGGTTGGGTTGGAAAACCGTTTTGTACAACCCTTCTAATATAGATTCTTCTAACGCACACGTACTGGAGACTTTACGAAATATATAGGTGGTTAAAAGACTGCCATTAAAACCAAAAACCCTGGGGTGGTTGATGGGGGCTACTTTGAACCAAATTTATTCAGAAATTGGGGTTTTTTCAGGAGGTTCTGGTGTAAAAAAGAAAAAGGCCCATCGGGACAACCTATATGGGCCTTTTAATTGTATCTCATTTCCTTTTCTATATTTACAAGCTATGGATATCGTCTTTATTTAAGCCTTCAATATCATCTCTTGAATAGTTAGCATAACCAAATTTTCCGTTTGGAAATTTAACTACTGATTGGCACTCGTTTTCATCTCCATAATTTATTTCACATGCTTCGAAAACTAGTCCAAACCAATAAATGTCTACAGGCCCTCTTAAGGTTTTTCTGTTTTCGGGCGGATTAATGCTTATCTCAACTTTATGAGGACTGAAACTTCTACGTCTTTTTAACGGAAATAATTTGAACCAAAATCTACTTAAATAATTTATTAATCTCATCTAATTCTCCTTTTCACTAGTTATTTTGGAATGATTTACGTTGCGGTGATTCTATATCAAACTCAATACAGTGTCAAACTATAGGATAATGGGGTGGCTGGTGAATGGTAGTTTGAACCAGATTTATTCAAAAATCGGAGTATTGCAAGGCGTCCTAGCGCGGAAACTGGTCTCTTCGGTTGGTGTATAATTACGCTATGAAAAAGATTATTGGTTTGATTAATTCCTTTTTTGGTATTATTCAACTGACCCTGGGTCTCTTTTACTTGTTCATTACAATGCCTAGATTGCAGAATATGTACGCGAACTTAGATGTTGAAACGGAAGTTAATATTTCATATCCATACCTCGCTATACTAATCTTTTTGGGTATTGTGAATATATTTGTAGCTTTAGCAAATTTTAATCTTATACTGAAAGACAAAAGTGACTTGATGTACAAATTAGGAATCTTTATGGCCATAGGTTCCTTTATCTTTACAGGGCTGGCTACTGGTTTTCTTATCAACAGTACTATTACTCCAATTTATGTGTTTACCAAATCTTTATAACCCTACCCGCTGTCAAGCTGAATATTAATTGGTCGTTGGAATTGTTGTTATAACAACCTCTAAAAATGGGGTGACCGATGGGACTCGAACCCACGACATCCGCCTCCACAGAGCGGCGTTCTACCACTGAACTACGGTCACCAAACAAACATTTGGCTGTTAGATTATAACTCTAAACAGAGCGGCGTTCTACGTTTTGCGAAGCAAAAGGAAAGGTTCTTCGCGAAGCGAAGGTTCTTACCACTGAACTACGGTCACCATACTTCGCTAAAGCTACGTGTGGCAAGCCAAGGTAGCCTCTCAATTAGGTATTGTACCACTGCTTGTCCTACGAAGCCTTGGCGTAGTAGGAAACTACGGTCACCAAACAAACATTTGGCTGAGCGAAGGTCCTTACCCCCTGAACATTAGACCCCGCAAAGCGGTGGCGCCAGCAAACCTGCACCAGCAGGCGAGATGAACAGTCACCATAACAACATCGCCATTATACAGACATATTTAAAATTAAACAAAACTAAGCTATCATTTAGGTATGGAAAATTATTTCTCTAACATACTATTTGAACTAGTAGCAGCAGTTCTATTATTTATACTTGGGTTTATTACTTCTCAAGTATGGAGGAAGCTCACAAAAAATAGAAATGAGAAAAATTTAAAAGAAAATGTAAAAGTGGCAATAAAAATCATATTTGAAGCTGAAAAAAAATTTTCGGGTAGAAAAAAAGGCGTACAAAAATTAGAATATGCTACAAACAAGTTAATGGAAATAACAAATATAAAAGATTACGAAATAGCTCAAAACTTTATAATAAAAATATTTAATTTAACGAAACTAAGTAAAGTGGATTTTAAAACAACTAATTAGTTTTAACTCTCTCCCAGTTATCAAAATCTAAAAATCTATCCGTAAGCGTAAATGTGTGCTTCTCACCAATACCCTCATAAAAATCCGAAACATAATATGTTGCAAATGGGTGGTATAGGAAAATTGCTGGAACCTGTTCGTGAATCACATTTTGAAACTGATTATAGTGGGAAATTCTCGCCTCTTGATCAGGCTCATTTCTACCCTCCTCTAAAGCCCTATCACTTCTAACATGCTCAAAACCACTAATATTTAACCCTGGGGGATCTATTTGAGTAGAATGCCAATTTACATATCTATCTGGATCTCTACTAACCTCTTGTCCAAACAAAAGTACCTCAAAATCACGTTTATTTATAACGTCCTCCACAATCTCATCTGGATCCACTTGGCGAATTCTAACATCTAGCCCTAAACTTCCCTCCCAAAACCTTTTGATCTCATTTGCTAAATGTAGGTGTTCCTTTATATCCGGCACTGAAATTATTACCGTAGTATCACTTAAAACATCTGAAACTGTTTCGTCGTAATAATCATAATTAATTGAGTCGTCAGTAAATGCGCTACGGCTAATGGCTCCCTCAACTGGAATACCTTTATTAAAGGTAAGTTCATCCAAGGGTAACACTTTGGCTAACTTCTGGCGGAAAACCAAATCCTGAAATTTTTCCTCCCTCAAATTAAAATGTAACGCATAGTAAACACCCTGCACTGGAAATTTATACTCCGAAAAACCCTCAATTTGATGTTCTTTTCCCGCTAAAAACCCATTTATATCGCCAAGTCTTGCCGCGGTAACAAGCTCCTTCTCATTGGCATAAAATCTAAAGGACAACCTTTTTATCTTTTCCTGCCTGTTATTGTGAACAAGCACAACCTCTCTTATCAAGGGCCCTTCTCTTTCTACTCTAGCAACTCTAAATGGACCACTAGAAGTTGGAAATATAGGATTTCCTTTTTCTACTTCCCCCGCTGGCATGATTCCAACAGTCAGTAAACCTAAAAATGGAGAGTATTTATTGGGAAGAGAAAATCTTACTGTAAGATCATCAACCTTATCTGTTCCAACCCCAGCCAAGTTAGAAACACTATAAGAAGTGTAAATTACATCATCGGCAGTAATTTTTTTACCATTTGACCAATATTGATTTTCTTTAATTGTGATTGTATAAACCATACCGTCTTCTGAAATACTCCATGTAGAAACTAGGTCTGGAACCAAAGTGCCATAAATATCATATTTAAAAAGCCCCCTGTACATGAGCTCAGAGATGGTTCTGTCTGTTCTTGAGGTGGCTTGGCTTGGTAGAAAGGATTCGGGCTGGCCAGTAACTCCTTCTGTATAGCTGGGAACAAACGGGGCCAATGCCAAAAGCAGAGTTGTAAGATATGTGTACAGGTTTAATATTAGATTCACAGTTGTATTTTAGCAGAATGGGATGATAAAATGCGGGGGTACTTGGCTTGCCCTACAAAGCCTCGGCGTAGTAGGGCCCCATCGTCTAGTGGTTAGGACAACAGGTTTTCATCCTGTAAACGGGGGTTCGATTCCCCCTGGGGTCACCAGAAAATAGTGCTCGCCCTTGTGGTGAGCAATATTTTTTGATGTCCTTAGTGGAAGTGAGAGTTCTAGCGAAGCAGGGGGTTCTTACGTTTTTCGAGTGAAACGAGAGAAAGGGTAGCGAAACGCAGTTTCGCGTTCTTCCCCCTGGGGTCATCAATTAGAAAAATTTATTGCACGATTTGGTGAGGTTTAAAATGACTGGTTGACCACAGCGGGCTATGTTTGTAACTTTTTCACTTTTCCAGGAGATGTGTTCTAATGGCAACAGCACTTTTTTCTGCTTGTTTCTGACGACCCCTCTCTGATAACCAAGGTATCACTGCGAGGTGGCGTAACAAACGATAGCCTACAAGTAAGTTTTGAGTTTTTGTACTATTTTCTATACCTTTGTAGCTCTCCAGAATCAAGTCCGCGAGTTTGTTGTCCCACAACGAGAGAACCGCAATATCTAATAGTGGGTCTCCGGGTTGGGAGTCTACAAAATCAAGAAATGCAAGAACCCTGTCGTGTTGGGCATCAACAAGTATGTGCTCTGCTTGCAAGTCCCCGTGGAGTGTAACGATTGGTCTTGACACCAATGTTGGGAGTAAGTCTCTAAGCTCATTTTCAATTTCTAGTATTTCCGTTCCACCAAATATATCTAACTGCTTTATTTTTTGCAGTTCTTTGCCTGACCACCATAGGATAAACTCATCCCATGAGTTCTGTCCTCCTGAGAAAGGTAGCACCGTATCAATACTGTGGAATAACTCAAGATATTTCCCAGCTTCTAAAGCAGCTTTGACATTATTCGAGGTTAAGGGGGAACCATTTACGTATTTCATAACAAGAACTGTTAGATTTCCAACATCTAGGCCCATCATTTCTGGTACTGGTATGTCCATTTTTTGTGCCTTTTGGGCCATCAGATATTCCTTTTCAAGGGCATTTTTATCTTTATATACCTTTAAGACAAGTTTTGACTCTTCTGCTAAAAAGATTGCTCTATCAGGCTGACTTAATAGAATTTTAAGGGTATTTTCTATCTTTACACGTTTGGGTAGTGCTTGTTTTGCTGCAGATTTAAAATCTCTCATAGTATGTACCACATTAGTGATTATAACAGGATATAAACCCTGGTCGACCATAGCGGACTATGTTTGCAACTTTTTTGAAAAAAATTATTGTACATTTTGGTGAGGTCTAATATAAATTAATAATTATCGCCAGGACAATCGGTATATAACCCCCCCCCCCCACCTGGTATAATCAGCGCATAGTGGTTATGGATAGAAGGACCTACGAATATTTATTGGGGGTTTACCTAGGGGATGGAACCCCATATAACAAATATGGGATAAAAATTACTACTGCTGAGGATGGCTATAGGGATGTTTTGATGAAGTTAATGCAATCATTGGAACCACGTTTGGGACGAGGAAAAGAAACTTGCCATAGAATATATGCAGGTTTAGCAAAAAACCCTTGTGACCACATGTTCGTTCCGTTTAAGAAAAACTTTTACTGGTTACATTTACCGAAACTAAAACATCCAGAGGAGTTTGTGGCTGGGGTGTTTGACACAGATGGTTCTATAAGAAAGCGTAAGTGGACAAAGAAAGACACATACGAAATCATGATTTACCAAAAAAGACGAGAGAACCTTATTAAGATAGCGAAGATTATGGAACCTTTACTGATATACCCAGCGTTGAGGAGGGTAGGTACCAAGGACAAAGTAATGTTCTATCTCGATATAACCCATCCAACACAAATGAAAATATTTGCAAAGCAAATACCATCAAGACATCCTCGCAAAAAAACTATATTAAGGGAGTGTGAAAATTATGGCCCATATTATGCTGCTAAGCATAGAGATTGCCAGACTGGATAAAGCTCTGTATGGGAGTCGAATACAACGTCGTATAATCGGTCTTTAACGACGCAAATAGCCTTATTAAGCAAGCAAATCGTCAAAACTAACACCTATAGTACCCCAGTTGACCGTGTTTAGCATAAATTAAGCATGCTATCCTATAGTATTGACAGAGTTAGGGTTATGTACTATAATTAGCTTGTAAGTTAAAGAACGCTGAGTTTTGAGTAGAACCTGTTTTGCCCACAGTTCCAAGCAAAACTTGGCATTTTTTGTTTTCAAATTAAGAACATGAGGTAACTAACCAATCTTAAAGCCAAGGAGGCTGAGATGACAAGCAATAAAACATGGCAGGAACAGGTTCAAGAGCTAGCGATAAGAAACGCTGCTCCTTATGCACCTGAGGAAGCGGATTATAATTCAGCAATGATTCAGTTGCATGAAATAGTCCCCAAAGAAGAAATGGACAGACTGCAAAATAACCTGGCAGCCATAGAGGAGGGACGGTCCTCTTCCGATGACCACCTCGGCTACCCAGAGAATGACTTTGAGGAATACGACGACCCCGCCTGGTGCTACGCCTGCAACAAAGATACTGCATTCTGCAGTTGTCCTTGCTCTTGCGGAAGCGAGCTCCCTTCTTGGGACTGCTGCGGAGGATAATTGAAAAGGAACGATGCCTTTCAGGCACTTCTTAGACAATGTCTAGGCGGTGCCTGTTTTTTTTTGCGCAATAAATATGACTTGCACAAACCCTAACCAAAAATATTAGTGGATTAAAAATAGCCTAACGTTCTCCTTTTCATTCCCTCCCCACACCACAAATATTTGTGTATTAGCCAATTTTTAGTAGAATATAGATAGTATAAATAATTGAAGGTATAAAATATTATGTCAAAAAATGAACAAATTACTCCAGATGAAGTTCGAGAATCAGTCGAAAAGGAATTCTCGTCATCAGACCTCTCTGAAATGTTTAAAAAGGAAGCAGAGAGCCTAGAAGCTAAATTAGGAGGAAATGACCCGTTTTTATCATCAAAGGAGGGTAGCCCGTTTTTATCTTACAGTAAAAAGGCTCATGAGGCTTTTGTGGAAATTGGTGAAAGCCTAGATAAGGATGGAACTGTACCTCTGGAAAGGATGGATGGTTTTATTGGATTTGTCAACGGTGAGAGGCTCTATAATGCAGAAAAATATGGAATTAGTTCAGAAACTTATGGAAAAGATGACAAGGTAAAAAAAGCTATGATGGGAGTCATAGAAGAGAGCATTGACAAAAATTTCGATTTGCGCGGTTAATTACTAAATATCTTGTTCCCTGCACGGTGTTCTCTTAGCTATTGGGTATTAATACTATAAATATATCTCTCTCAACGATAGGCAAGGGGTGTGGTGTTGTTAGGGGTGGGAAGCATCTCGGAAATTTGTATAATTGATGGCATTAGTGTGTTCCATTTTTCAGACACCAGGGTCACCATTATCCTATAGTTTGACACAAAACCTCAAATCATATAATATACCAACTAACATTATAAACTAAAGAATGTATAAGGAGAGATAAAAATGAAACTGTTAAAGGAATTAACTCAGTCAATCACGGGTATTCTGTTGGCGTTACTCATCGTGGGCTTTCTCATTATTGTGGCTCAGGTGCTTAAAATTACGGGGTTTCTTGCCTTTATAGATAACCTCTATCCTAACAACTTGGTAGGCTTCTGGGCCTTACTGGCCATCTCACGTATTGGATACTCGGCGTTTTGCGGATGGGCATTGGAATACATAACTTCATGGCTCCAAGATGTTGGATTTTTCTGGTTTAAACCAGGAAAGAACCGCTACTACGAGGAAGAGTACTCCAAAGACAAAAGTGGTCTTATTGTAGGCTTGGTGCTATTAGCTGCATTGGCATTTATAATTGGGGAGATTCTCATTCGTATCTGTACCTGGACAAGGCCGCTCTACATGTCATAAGTAACACAAAAATATTTTGTAACTTATTAGCAAAAACTAAAACCGCCGTAAGGAAATGTAACCTACGGTGGTTTTTCTTTTCTACACTAGTTATCTAGTGTTCTCTTAACTATTGGGTATTAATACCATGTGTATATCTCCTCTAATTATAGGCAAGGGGTGTGGTGTTGTTAGGGGTGGAAAGCACCTCGGAAATTTGTATAATTGATGGGACCAGTGTGTTCCATTTTTCAGACACTAGGGTCACCAGAAGCAAAAATGTCGCATAAAGCGACATTTCCACTTCTGATGTTCTCATTGGAAGGCAGCATTCATTTTTCCTTATTCTTCCTTCCTCTCTTTAAATTCCATTATTACCAATACAACAAAAGAAATTACAAAATAAATAAATGCTTTTTGGGCATATATATCTGCCTCATCATATACGGATAAAATAATTCGTATTATTTTCAAAACACCTAAACCAAAGGCTGCGAGTGATATAAAGCCTAAAAATTTCATAGCGTTTTTTTTCTCTTTCTACCAATCCCTATTATGGTACATAGACTAAATAGCAAGAATGCCCCAGATATGATTAAGCCCGTCTTAAGTCTAAATTCTGATTTATGGACAATGTAAAAAGATCCCAAGCCGAATTTCTCATCTCCTGGTTTGATTAACCATCCATTTGCATATTGATTTGCTAAAAAGTGTTTGGAGTTGGCATATTTCTTACAGGACAATATTCCACATGATTCAGCTAAATACCATTCTTTATCAAAGGTTTCACTAAAAACTACCGGTAAAAGCTCTTTAAGGGGTGTTGAAAAATATACTCTATACCGGGTATAACTTTTTTTCTCATATGTTATATCTATATTTTGGTCAGGTACTATTGTTGAAAGTTGCGGGTCAGAAACAAATAGAGGTTTTGTATTGAAATATTTGGTATTTGCCAATGTGTTAAAAAAAGTTTCCTCATTCTCAAACGTTTCTATCAGATTAGGAATATAGATTTTAGGGAGTTTAAGATCATCTCTTAGGGAATATAACTCCAAGGCGTTTTTGCCAAAGAGTTCTGCGAGATATACATCTTCAGTGGGGTCCCCCTCTATTCTGTGAATATTTTCACCACCATGTATATAAGGAATGCTTTTGAGATATGTTTCTGTAAATTTTCCAAAAGACGCTAATTGGTAGAAGAATTCGTTATTATTTTCGAAGAAGATCTCCATGTTATTTGGAGACCAATTAATAGGATTTTCAAATGAAATATTTCGCCAGTCAAAGTCATTTTGTTGTAAAACATTTCCTATATTTAGGATTCTTGCTAAATTTATAAATCTGTAAAAATCCAATAGGCTTCCATCTTGTAAGTAACTCTCTAAACTTTCATATAAATGTTTAATTAAAACATCACCAGGATTAAGTGGGGGAATTTTCTTAAGTGTTACGGTATTTCCATTGTAATATAGTGTAAAAGGTCTTCCAGAGTAACCACTTTTCCAGATATAACTTGCGCCATAATAGCCACTATTAGGTACCATGAGTGTCCTACCCTGTAACTGGAAAGTATTGGTGAATCTTGAAATTTCCTCCCAGTAACTAGGTACCATAACTGTTGATTGCTTTATCACTCCGTTAGTATGTGTTACTACAATGTTTCCATTAAACATTGGGTATGCAACTCCAATAAAGAGGCTGAGAAAAACAACAGAGATGAATATAGCGGCGAATTTAACATGCTTTCTGATAAGAGTGTAGAAAGCATATGCACTAAAGGTTAAGGCAATACAAAAAGAAAACATTGTAATTAGACTAAATTTCGTATACGGTTCCCGAAACATTCTAAACCATGGAAGAAATTCATATGCTAGTGTGTACCATTTGCCGAAAGGAGGCCCAGATCCTTTCACCAAAAATATGCCTAATAGAGATAGAAATAAAAACAGAAGCACCTTGTGGCGTAAAACCCTATTTAGCCGATTTCTATAGATAATCAAAAACACAATAGAAGAGAAGGCTAGTAGGGTGACAAGATATGTCATAAGAATACCTATAGGCATATAATAGGATTGGCCAAAGGGAAAATATGCAATGCCTCTATGTCCAGCACGTAGAGACCAACTGCCTAACAAGCGTAATGAATCGGAAATGATTGAATTGGTTTTAAAAGCCGTTACCCTCTCATAAAAGCGGTTTCTATTCATAAATTGACTATAAAAAGAGCTGTAGATCCACCAAAAATTAAGGAAAAGACTTAATATACCTACTTTTATAATAAGAGCTATATGCCTTAACTTGTTTTTTTGGGAAAATACTTCAAAGACAAAAAGGGATCCTAAAATGATTATTGCAGACGCTATATTGGCCACATTTCCAAAAGATGCTGCCATAAGCAAGGTACCTAAACTAAGAGCAATGGCAAACTTTAATTTGTCTCTCCATAGAGTAGCCTCAAAAATAGATATTAAGAGATAACATAGGAGAGGTAATGCTAGATATACTGGGAATTTAGCAAGACTAATACCATAAGGGTGTTTTATCATCAAGGGGTTAAATATATAAAAAAGAGATGTGATTATTCTAATTGGTAGTGGAATTTTATTTCCCAAAAACTTTGTAATGAACTTATACATAAAAAAAGCTGGTAATAGGAGGGATAAAACCAACCATAGCTTTTGTATAAAAACTGGATGTATTCCAAGTGTACCTAAAGGAAAATAGATCAATGAAAACGGCAAGTGATATTCTAAGGAATATTCAGGGGCACCTGTATTAGTTAGCCCATTCCAGGAGGTATTCAAGGTATTCAAATATTTGTAAAGGTCAATAGATTTGAAATTATCACCAGATCCAATCAACGTATTGGTATTACCCCATGTTAATGAAATCAGCGAAAACAGTGTGATTATAAATAGCGCTAGGAAATCTTGTATATGCTTAGTTTTCATAAATGAAAAAGTTTTATTACGAAGCATTTGCTTTTATAAACAATGTAACATAGCCCCCAGTCGATAAGTACTCCCTTTCACGGATATTATTAAACCGTTTTTCAAACAAGTGCATATCTCGTTTTAGAGCAAATTTATACAAATAGAATAGAATCATGTAGAGCTGGGAGGCTAGCCCTCCTCCATAATCTACAAAAGTTACTGTAAAACCACTCTTAGTTAGGAGTTCTATAATCCGTTTTGTAGAATAATGTCTGTGTCCTAAATACCATGCTGGATCTAATGCGTTGCTCAATATATTTTGATGCGGAGTAGACAGGCACAAAGTTCCATTTTTTTTAAGGACTCTTCTGATTCCAACTAAAGCCTTATGTTCAGTGCCTCTAGGGATATGTTCTATAACATCAAATAATGCAACAATATCAAAAGTGTTATCTGCAAAAGATAAGTTAAAAACGGAACCCTTTTTAAAGTGCGCTTGGGGATATTTCTTTCTAACATCTTTCAGATTATTTCCATCCGGTTCTATACCCCAGATTTCTTTACACCCAGCCTCCAGTACAATTTCTTCGAGCCAGCCATATGAACAGCCAACATCTAAAATCACCTTATCCTTTAGATTTGGTAGAAGTGTTTTCCATTTTTTTTGCCTACCTGACAAACAGATGTCCATGGTGGTAGTTTACCACAGCTACGATTGCTGTAAAAAACGCGTAAATTGAAAGCCCTATTAGTTACTTGTATAATTCCAACGTTAATGAAAATAATTGATTTTATAGGAATTGGGGCTGCAAGAAGTGGGACTACATGGATATCCCAATGTCTTAGCGAACACCCTCAGATTTTTTTACCAGAGATATCAAAAGAGGTAAACTTTTTTAATACACCTACGTGGGGTGGGTTACATAAAGACTTTACCTCTGAATTCTATAAGGGAATTGAATGGTATTATAGCCAATTTAATAATCTAAAGCCTCGCCAAATACAAGGTGAGTTTAGCGTTAGTTATTTACCAGACCCCAAAGCTGCTCAAAGAATTTATGAATATTTTCCACATGTTAAAATACTTGGCGTCTTTAGAAATCCCGCCAAAGCAGTATATTCTATGTATACCTTCCTAAAATCCAGTGTGAAAAGCCCAGTCCCAAAAACGTTTCAAGAGGTAGTAAAAACGGAACATCCCCTTATGAAACAGTATTTATATTATGAACATGTTAAAAAATTTTTAGACTTATTCCCAAAAAAACAGATGCACTTCATGATTCTTGAAAATTTCATTAACGATAGAAGCATGGAACTTAGGAAGTTATATGCATTTCTAGGGGTAGATACCACTTTTGTACCTCAAAGTTTAAATAAGCGTATCAATCCCGCTTTTGCACCGAGATTTAACACACTAAGAGATACATGTACACGTTTGTTAAAAATGGGAGAAAAATTATTGCCAGCAACAGCCTATCAGAGATATCTTGCCGGGAATAGAAAATTATACAGGTTATATACCCTTTTAAATACGCGTTCCAAATCATATGAGCCTCTCGGGGAAAAAGAAAAGCGAATATTAACTGCATATTATATGAATGATATTGAAAAGTTTGAAAAAGTTATGGGACTTAATGTTGATGCGTGGAAATATGTATGAGTTTGGTAATATCCATCTGTTACTTATGGTTTATTTTTTATCTCAGTCATAACTTTTTCTAGCATTATTTCTTTTGACATGTTTCCATCAAGTACCTTTGCATTTAGTAATGTAGCAAGTTTCATGTACTTTTGACGTAAACACTTGTAAAACTCTAATGGATGTTTCTCTTTTACTTCTCTTTGTAAGGAAACTTCTTCGTCAACATCTATCATGAAGAGATGTGTAGGGCGTGGGGTCATTTTCAGATACATTTGGGAAAGCAGCTTGCTAGAATACCCATGATATTCTAACCCAAGCAGCCTATCATAGAAATATCTGTCAGAAATAACTACGATTCCCAAAATGCTAAGAATTTTCAATTTCATGTATACAAGGAGATTTTCAAGTATAGAAAAAAATAACCAACATTTACTTAACATCGGTTTTTCCTTAGTACCTAAAAGGGGATTCCCCCTCACCACAGGGGTTTTTTTAATATGCCTATACACATAGTGTATAAATTTAACAATACCTGTGAGGATGAAATAATTGCCCATATATACGTATTTAGCGTGTGTTTTTTCCTTTTTCAATCTGTTGACTAAGTTGTGTGCAAGCGTAGTCTTGCCTGAACCATCAACACCAGAGAATACAATTATCATAGATACAAATTATATACCTTCTTAGCTACTATTTGTAAGTCAAAGTCCCTCATTATAGTATTATATGCAGTATCCGCTAGCTTGTTTGCTACATCTGAATTAGAAAGTATGTGTGTAATTTTTTCTGCTAGGTCTTTCGAATTTCCCGACTTAAATAATAGACAGTTCTTGTCACCCCCCACCAACCCATCTCCTTTTTGGATGTCTGATACTATACAGGGGGTTTTGGATGACATGGCTTCAATTAATGTTAGCGGTTGTCCCAATGTACCGTGCCGCGACACTGCAGGTAGCACAAATATTGAAGCTGTATTTAATAGTTGTGCAACATTTTGCCACCCAGTGAGAATTTTTATATTTTTAGATACTGATTGTGTCCTGGCTTTCAGATCTTCCAAGTTTTTAGAATAGTAGGGATCTCGTACTTCCTTTCCAAACGAAGCAAAAATAAACATTATTTGGGGATATGATTCAACTACATGATATATGGCATCCGCTAAAACAAAGGCACCCTTCCTTTCTTCAAGTGATCCTAAAAATAAAATGCTTGGCCTTTCCAATATCCCTTGCTGTTGTACCTGAAATTTTTTTGTATCAATCCCCAAGGGAATATACGTTACATTTTTTGTTTTTTCTGAAAGACGTTTTTTTGTTATCAAATCTGTACAAATAATATGGCTAACTGTCCTTGCTCCAAATAGAAACCTTTCTGAACCGAAAAAGGATGTGTTTATTGTACATATTGTATGCAAGGCCTTACACTTACATAACTTCGCTAATATTCCAGTAATTCCTATCAATACTGGCAATGAGGAATAATCATGAATAATTTCAAATTTAAATTTTCTATGTAAAAATATTGCTTTGATAAAAAATAATATTCTAATCCAAAGCAAATTACCCCCAGATACATAATGAAATGTTAGGTTATGTGTATCAACAACTGGTTTACTTGAAGAAGATAAAGAGGATAATACATGGATATCTAAATCCTGCTGTTTAGAAAGTTCCACTAAGAGGACATGTATGGCAGCTATTCCTGACATATTAATTGCAGGGCGTGTTAGATTATTGCAAATTACTAATACTTTCTTTTTTTTCATGTGAGCAAAGCGAAGTCAAACCAATGTTGATAGTAGGGAAATCGTGCTTTTTTGGAAAGATAGTATCTTCCAAAGGCAAAATGATAATACAAGAAGTCATAAACTGGTATGTTTTTTTGACCTTGGGTTATTTCAAAAAACTGTTGCCAAACTTGAATGTATGGGTACAAAAAGGGCATTTCTATAGCATTAGACCCTTTGTTATAAAGAGCAGTATCAATCGTATTCAAATGCGCTAATAAGTTTTTAAAGGATTTGGCCCACTTGTATTTTTCCACTTGAGTTACAACACTTTCCATATCGAAATTTGCAGATTTACGAGCAAATTTTACTGCCAAGAAATCTAATAATGTAATGTAATACCTTTCATAAACCAATTGTTTATTATGTAATAAAAAGTCTGCTTCCAATGAAGGGCATGGGCACTCAATACCATTAATTATACGTGTCCGTGCATTTTTCCAGACAAAATCAAGATCTATGTGTTCAAATCCTTGCCAATAAAACTTTCTGTGTAAATCAATATTTAAAAGACCTTCCTTTACACAGTTTCTTTGATGGAATCCCTGCTTTCTAGGATGTGGGCAAATTTGACATCCATTGTCGGCTAAAACCTTTTGCGCGGCATCAAAGCTTTCATAAGGTACTAAAACATCCACATCAAAGGTCACATAATCTATGTATTTGAAAGTCTTTACAACCAGATACGGTATGTTTTGAAATCCCAGGTTTTTCTTAAGAAATTCTATTGTGTCTCGAAAAGCCTTAGTTTTTTGATTACCGACCTCAATTATTTTCTGAAGGTCTTCTTTTTGTTTTGGATTTAAAGAAAAGTCACTTTTGTATAAATTTTGTACAAATACATAAAGTACTCTGTTTGAAGAGGCCTTCTTCAGAAGGGAACTCCATCTAACTTGTGAGAAAATATTCCTGTCCATATTTCCAAAGTCCTTTAAAACTATTTGTTTAATTATTTGGTTTGTATCAATTTTCATCTTTAAAAACTTTGAAATACATTATACCTATTGCAACAGCACTGCTTTCAATCAATTTTAGAAACAGAAAACCCATTGTTAGTATCGGGTTAGAGATCAAAAGTTTCCAATTGGTAAAATATGCCTTTCTAAAAAAGGGGATTCTTTTAATAAAATCGTTGTTACTTTTGGAAATGAAAACACTAAGGTTTTTACCATAATAATATTTTTTCTTAAAAATTGTGGGAAGATCAAGTTCCCTTAAATGATGTCTAATAAAAGATTGATTCCTAGCAAATGTGTGGTCTGCCTTTCGCAACCTATCAAACAAATCCCAATCCTCTCCTGCATACATCTCTTCATTGTACCCACCTTTCGCCAGAAAAATGTCTTTCTTAAAAAACCAAGGGGCTTCAACAGAGTTGTCATTTAAGAAACATTTTCGTTCCAAGCCTTTTGCCTTTACCCAAAAGCCCTTACCTACATGTTCTTCCGGGATAATAACCATATCTGCACCTTGATTTGCTAATAGCACACATTCTTCTATTATTGGAGGTCCTAGTTCTGCATCTGAATCCAAAAACAATACATATGTGCCATTTGCCACATGGGCACCATAATTCTTTTGAGTGCTACGCTCAGGCCCTTTGTTATACACGTTTTGAGTATATTTCCGTGCAATTTTTTTAGTGTTATCTGTTGAATTATTGTCCACAACTATTAGTTCTATGTTTTCGTATGTTTGGGAACGTACTGCTTTAAGTACCACATCCAAATATTTTGAAGAGTTTTTAGTTGGAACAATTACAGATACTTGTGGTGTTAGCATAAC
>JBHPHX010000002.1:0-106029 GCA_042571515.1 Patescibacteria group bacterium | reverse complement strand
CGATTTATTGTTTGCACCGGTACGCAAAATTATGGCCAGTAACTCTATGTCTGACAAGGCTTCTGCGCTGTTAAATAGGAGTCTTTCGCGGGGTCTGTTTGCAGTATTTAGGAATTTTAGGGGCAGATTTGTGTGCATAAAAACAATATAGGTTATTGTAATGTGAGTATCAATATGGTAATTTCTAGTTAGACTAGAAATTTGAATTATGAGTTCCCTGCTCGGATTAAAAATTAGAGAAATACGTCGTAAGAGTAACCTTTCTCAAGATAGGTTTGGTAATAAACTTGGTGTTTCTGGTAAAACGATTTCCGCGTACGAAACAGGAAAAACCCTCCCTCCTCTAAGGATACTGGAAAAAATCTCCGAAATTTACAAAATTCCGATTATAAATGAGAGTGCAGCTAAGCGCGTGGAGATTACTATGCAAATTAGAGAAATTGAGGATTTATTGCACAGTGTACGCCGAACCCTAGACGACGTCCTAACGTTTTGAGTATTGGGGGCGTTTTCTGGCTTTTCTTAGATAAGGCTTCTTTCTCTCTACCATCCTTGAATCCCTTGTTAACATTCCAGCCCTGCTCAAAATCACTTGATTCTCCTCGCTAATTTTAGCTAGGGCACGAGACAAACCATGCATAATAGCCCCAACCTGCGAGGATTTCCCCGACCCATGTGTTTTTATAGTGACATTAAACTGAGTTTCTGGGTGTGAAACTCCAATAAGATGAAATGGCTTCTTCCAAGCCAACTCGTTTTTCTCTGTATTTAAAACCTCGTTTATATCCTTGTCATTTACTAAAATCTTTCCCTTCTTTTGCTCTAGAAAAACTCTAGCCACTGCGGTTTTCCTTTTTCCGGTGGCAGTTATTAAATTTTTCTTAACCTTTGATTTGTCCGCCATGTGGATGTTCACTCCCTTTGTAAATATATAAATTTGCCATTCTTTGTTTGTGCAATTTGTTTCTTGGCAACATTCCAGCAATTGCTTTTCTAATTACCTCTGTGGAATTTTTTTTCATGAGTTTCTCTAGACTCTGAGTTTTGATTCCACCAGGGTAGCCAGTATATCTGTGATAAAGTTTATCTTTTAATTTTTTGCTACTAACATCAAGTTCATCAGAATTCACTATAACCACCTTATCCCCCACATTCATTGTTGGAGTGTAAATCGGCTTGTGTTTTCCAATCAATAATTTTGAAGCTTCTGAGGCTATTTTTCCAAGCACCCGACCTTTAGCATCTAGTTGATGCCACCCCACAACGATATCTGTTTTTTTGGTTGTATACGTTTTTCTCATTTTTACTTTTTATAATTCTTTCTAAGAATTTGAAAAAGGTAGCGAACTACTGTTCGCGTTACCTCTTTCCCTCTTTTTTAACCACCTTTTTCTTATCCACTTTGTCACCACCTTTGTCATTGCGAGTCTGCCCTGCAGACGTGGCAATCTTTTTTTTCTCTTCCTTCTTCTTAACCACTGGCTTTTTTGTAAACTCAATTCTGGCCATAGGTGCATTATCTCCATCCCTATTTCCGATTTTCACAATTCTTGTATATCCCCCCGCAACATCCTTAAACCTCGGCCCCAAGTCTGTTAGAATTTTTCTCACTGTATCCTCCCCAATTAGTTTTCTTTTCATATATTTGACGTTATTAAAATCCCCACCTTTTTTTGCTCTTGTAATCAACTTCTCAATTTTGGGTCTAATAAACTTTGCCTTTGCTTCAGTAGTTTTAATTTTCTCATTCATCACCAGGCTGCTACAGAGATTTTTAACCAAAGAATTTCTATGGTCTTTATCTCTATGTAAAGTTTTTGTAGCAACCCTATGACGCATTTTTTTACCTCAAACCCTCCGAAACCAGCAATTTATTTATCTCAATAATGGATTTTTCACCAAGATTTTTTATATCAGACAACTCTTCTTCTGATTTTTCTGCAATCTCAGCTAAGGTTCCTATATCAGCCTTTTTAAGTGCATTTATAGTTCTGGTTTGCAAAGGAAGTTCTTCCACTGCTATTTGTCCCATTCTTGGGTCCAGTGTTACTTCCTCTTTCTTTACTTCTTCTTCATCAATTTCTTCTTTATGCTCCCAGGTTTTTATTTCCTTAAAGAAAGCAGCTACGATCCCAGCGGAATTATACATAGCATCAGAAGGTTTAATACTTCCATCTGTTTCAATATTGAGTATCAACTTATCAAGGTCGGTCCTTCCACCTGCACGAGTTTCCTTTACATCAATTTGTACTCTTGTTACAGGAGAGAAGAGTGCATCTATAACAATCACCCCAACCTTTGAGGTTTGCCTCTCTTCCATTGGAGAGTATCCAACTCCTCTTTCTACAACCAACTCAATATTTAACTTTGCACTTTTTTCTGCCAAAGTGGCAATATGTAAGTCCTTGTTTAATACTTCAAGGTCAGAGGGAACCTCAATGTTTTTTGCAGTTGCCTTTTTTGAGCCGGATGCCTTTAGTGTTGCAACTACAGGGTTGTCAACATGCATCTTGAACCTTACTTGTTTCAAATTTAAAATTATTTCTACCAAATCCTCTTTTACACCTTTTAGGGCTGAGAATTGGTGAGTAATACCCGAAACTTTGATTTGGGTAATAGCAGCTCCCTCCAAAGAGGTGAGCAAGACCCTTCTTAAGGTGTTTCCCAGTGTGTAACCGAACCCTTTTGGTAGGGGGTCAAATTCGAAGACTCCCCTTGTTGCCGATTCGGAAACGGTTTTAATTTTTAGATCTCTGTGACTTAATTGCATAAATTTTTCTCCTTATCTTGAATAATATTCAATAATTTGCTGAATGTTTATATTTTCAGCTAAATCGTCTAGAGTTGGTACCCTAGAAAACTTTACAAACTTTTCTTTTACATTTGCTTCTAACCAATCTGGCAAAACGAAGCCTTCCCTTAGGTGAACCTTGCCGAATTCAATTGGTTTTAAAACATCCCCAACTTTAAGTTGATATGAGGGGACGTCTACTGGTTTGTCGTTTACAGTAAAAACGCCATTTCTTACAAGTTGTCTAGCTTGGGCACGCGACACAGCAAAACCACTTCTGTATACCATATTGTCTAATCTTGTTTCTAAATTTGCCAAAAGTGCTTCACCAGTAACACCCTTTGATTTCATAGCCTGATTGACATATTTTCTAAATTGTTTTTCCAAAACCCCGTAAATTCTCTTTGCCTTTTGTTTTTCCCTAAGCTGACTACCATAATCAGAGGATCTTCTCCTTCTTCTTCGGCTATTTCCATGTTGGCCTGGCGCGTAGGCCCTTTTATTCATAGCACATTTATCAGTGTTACAACGAGTACCTTTTAAATAAAGTTTCTCTCCTTCTCTTCTGCATATTCTACATTTTGGTCCCGTATATCTTGCCATTTTTAAACCCTTCTCCGTTTCTTTGGCCTACAACCATTGTGGGGAATTGGTGTGGCGTCTGTTATAGAGACTACATTTAAACCACCGGCTTTTAGTGCTTTTATTGCAGGAACTCTTCCTAGCCCAGGTCCTTTTACAATCACGGAGACTTCTCTTAGGCCTGCGTTTGCCGCCTTTGCTGCAACTGCCTCCGTTGCTTTTGTTGCTGCATAGGGTGTAGATTTTCTTGAGCCTTTAAATCCTGCTCTTCCCGCACTTCCAGAAAAAAGAACACCCCCTTCGGCATCAGTGATTGTTATTAGAGTATTGTTAAAACCAGCCCTAACATAAACCCTTCCGGTTGAAGGAATTGTTCTTTTCTTTTTCTTTTTTCTTGTTTTAACAACCTTTTTAGTCATAATTAATCACTTTTTAGCTAGCGACCTTTTCATTCCGCCAACTGTCTTTCTTTTGCCTTTTCTTGTTCTAGCGTTTCTTTTTGTGCTCTGTCCTCTTACGGGAAGTCCCAATCTGTGCCTTAAACCCCTATATGATTTTATCTCCTGAAGTCGTCTGATGTTTTGTCTCACAATTCTTTTTAGTTCACCTTCCACTGGAACTTCCATTTGAGTGATAGTTTTGTTTATCTTTGCAATATCGGACTCATTTAAATCTTTTATTCTAATATTTTTGTCAATACCAGCGCTTTCCAAAATCTTATTTGAAGTGGTTCTCCCCACCCCAACAACGTAAGTGAGAGCTATTTCTGTTCTCTTATTATCTGGTATGTTTACTCCTGCAATTCTAGCCATATTTAACCTTGTCTTTGTTTATGTTTAGGGTTCCTATTACAAATTACCCTAACCACACCTTTTCTTCTTATTACTTTGCAATCTTTGCAAATTGGTTTTACTGATGCTCTTACTTTCATCTGTATCTATAAGAAATACGCCCACGAGCGAGGTCGTGTGGGGAAAATTCCACTTTTACCTTGTCACCGGAAAGTATTCTTATATGGAACTTACGCATTTTACCAGAAATTGTTGCAATGGCAACACTTTCGTCTTCTAGTTCAACTTTGAACATGCCTCCTTGCAGAGACTCTACAACGACGCCTTCTTTGGTTATTACTTGTTTTGTATCTGTAGTCATCAAATTGTATTCTACCTTGTTAAGGCGCCAAATTCTAGCAAATATGGGGTGTTATATCAAGGCTTAAACCATAAAAAAAGCAAGTTTTTGTGCTAGGCACGCAACCTGCTTCCTTCATTAAAACTCTCCAACTTCGACCGTAGGACATTTTTTGAGTGCTCTCTCCAACATTTTTCTAGAACCTTTAAGACACTGGCGCCGGATGCGTGTCCAATATCTATTGGAGTTGTCACAACCCATAAAAAATATTCTATCCCCCCAAGCATCAATGAGAGCTATACACCCGCCTTTATTTTTTCCCTTTTGCTTTTTTTCAAGGAAGACCCTTCGGTGGGGGAAAATGTCAACGCGGACGAAATTTGTGGGTATAACCTTCACCTTCATTTTGTACCTCCTAAATACAATCGAATGGTAAATATTAATTTAATTTTAACATTTTACTCGGTTTTGAGCTTGGTGTAGTACAATAAATACATGCTAGATATCAGGTTTATTCGTGAAAACCCAGAAATTGTCAAAAAAGCTGTGGTAGACAAGCAGTTAGAAGGCACGGTTGATATAGATAAGCTGTTAGAAATAGAAGCAAAATATCGTGCCTTACTTCAAAAAGTTGAAGCCCACCGAAATTCAAAAAATGAACTCTCAAACAATATTGCTAAGGTAGAAGGTGAAAAAAGAGAAGAGCTAATTAGAGAAGCAACAGGTGTAAAAGAAGAACTGAATAAAATGGAGGATAAACTTGCTCCATTAAAAGTCAAGCTTGATGAAATGGTACTTTGGGTTCCAAATATACCAGCGGGTGACGTTCCCATTGGAAAGGGAGAGGAAGACAATGTTGTTGCTAGGACAGAAGGTAAAACCCCAAAGTTTAGTTTTGAACCAAAAGATCACTTGGATCTTGGCACGGAACTAGGGATTATTGATATGGAAAGAGGTGCAAAAATAGGTGGGTTTAGGAACTATTTTTTAAAAAACAAAGGCTTGGAGTTACATTTAGCCCTATTAAGATATTCCCTGGACCTAATTCAATCAAAAGGATTTGATATTTTCGAAGTTCCTTGGTTGGTCAGACCAGAATACTTCGTTGGTACAGGATATTTTCCTTGGGGAGAAAAAGATCATTATATTACCCAAGATGGAAAAGCCCTGATTGGTACCGCGGAAGTATCCCTAACCTCTTATCATGCCAACGAGGTTTTAGAAGAAGAGGACCTCCCAGTGAAAATGGCTGCGATTAGCCCATGTTATAGAACAGAGGTGGGTAGCCATGGTAGGGATACGAAGGGTATTTTTAGAACTCATCAGTTTAGAAAAGTAGAGCAAGTAATTTTACTCCCAGAGGGAGAGGATTTATCTGTAGAGTGGCACGAGAAAATGTTGGGTTACTCGGAAGAATTGTTGAAGAATCTGAAACTGCCTTATCAGGTTATTTTAATGTGTACTGGCGATATGGGTGCTGGTCAAAGGAAGAAATACGATATAAATACCTGGTTTCCGTCCGAAAAGAAGTATAAAGAAACGCATTCAGATTCATACTTTTTAGATTTTCAGGCAAGAAGGTTAAATATGAAATACAAAACAGAAGGTGGGGAAACAAAGTATGTAAACACAATAAATAATACGGTTGGAGCTTCCCCAAGATTCTTAGCTGCAATTATTGAAAATTATCAACAAAAAGATGGTTCTATAAAGGTGCCCAAGGTATTACAGAAATACGTGAGTTTCAAGTCTATTTGAGCTATTATTAGTAGAATGGAAGATCCAAATATTGGTAGTGCAAAACTTTCCCTTTTTAAAGGAATTAAGACGCCTAAACTTATATATTCCACGCAGTCTGAATACAATGGAAAAATAAATGTGTATGAAACTGGTAAGACTAGAAAAATTCAGGTTGGAAACATTGACCAATCTTTGAATTGGGACGCCCCTAATGCTGGGAGACTCGTGTGGGGAAAAATAGTGGAGATTTTGAAACAAAATGTGCCTGGTTTAAGGAGTTTATTGTTTTTTGGGCTAGGTGGAGGGACCACCCAGCATCTTGTTTCTCAGGCATTTCCAGGAATTCACATCACAAGTATAGAAATTGATCCGGCCATGGTGGAAATTGCCAAAAAATATTTTGATATTGATAGAATTCCAAATCACGATATTATTACTGGTGACGCTTGTGGAGTTGTCATGGAGCCAAGGAATTACGGTATAGGCAAGAGAAGTTTTCAATGCGCTGTTGTTGACATTTATGTTGGAGATAAATATCCCGATCTTGGAAAGGCAGGGAATTTTGTGGGCGCAGTAAAGGAGATGGTTGCACCGGGAAGTTTGGTTATCTTCAATCGAATTTATACAAAAAATCATCAGGAGGATGTTAATAATTTTGTGAAATTTATAGAAGGATTTTTTAATGATGTGCAAACATATGTGGTTGCAGGGTATACAAATTCCGATAATATATTAATTTACGGGAGGTCTTAAGTGAGTGTTTTGCAAGCAATTACTTTGGGGGTTATTCAAGGTTTAACAGAATTTCTCCCTGTTTCTTCTTCTGGTCACCTTATTATTTTGCCACAGGTTTTTGGTTGGGAATCCCAACCCCTAGTTTTTGATTTAGTTTTGCATTTGGGAACGGCTTTGGCACTTGTGGGCTACTTTTTTAGAGATTTAATAAACTTTAAGAAATTGTGGCCTATTCTTTTGGTGGGATCAATTCCTGCTGGAATTATTGGATTTTTATTTGGTGATTTTTTTGAAATGTATTTTCGCGGCACTTTAACTGTTGCTATCTTTTTGATTTTGGGTTCTATATTTATGTTTCTGGCAGAAAAATTTGCTAAGAGTAAGGATGCGAACCTTGGTTATAAAAAATCCTTGTTTATTGGATTATTTCAGGCTTTAGCGTTGTTTCCTGGAATGTCTCGTTCGGGGTCTACAATTTCGGGTGGAATGTTTTTGGGGCTGAGTAGGGAAGCGGCGGCTAGATTTTCCTTTTTGCTTTCAGTTCCTATTGTGATTGCAGCTAGTGCTTTTAAAGTTTATGAGTCACTTAGCATTTCTAGTTTAACATTTGATATTTCCCTTTTTGCCGGTTTCCTTAGTAGTTTTCTGATTGGGTTGTTGGCAATTAAGTTTTTAATGAATTTTGTAAAAAAACATAGTCTGTTTTGGTTTGTGGGCTACCGCCTGCTTCTTGCCCTTTTGCTACTTACCATTTCCCTCTAAGAAAAAAAGAAACCCCCGCGGAGCATATCGGGGGTTTTGTGTTGTCTCGGGCAAAGATTCAAGGGTTTTTAACCTCAATTTTGAAATCCGATGTCAGTTTTACAGTAGCATCGTCTCTGACTATGGTTCTAGTGTTGCCGATAAATTTGCCGTCAACATATATAGTCACCAACTTTCCCCTTGTACCTATTCTTAGAGTTCCGCCTCCACAGGAGAAGTAGACTTCCATAGAGGAATAGGTTTCTGCGTTGGAAAATCTTAAGATCTTATCTGAGGGAAGGTGGAAGCACCAGCCTTCTGGATACTCAATATTAATTTCGTAATCAAAAATCTTAGTCATGGAAATATTTTTCTCCTCTTCTTTATCTAAAATTCCATTGTTGGTTGTGATTTTAACATATTTGGAAAAAAGAAACCCCCGTGGAGCATATCGGGGGCTCTAATTCGTTCCAAACCTTTATGGATTGGTGATAAGAATTTCCAGATCTTTAGTTAATTCGATTGTGGCCCGATTTTTTACAACGGCTGAGTCTTCACAATAAATAACTTGATCATCAACCTTAATAGCAACATATGCCCCTCTTGCAGAGACGTGCAAACCTCCGTGGGCTAGAAAAAAGAAACATTCTACTCTCATATCACCTCTTTGATCTAAAAACACCAGAGGAATATCTCCAAAGGCACCGCGTACTGGAACTACATAGCCCCACCATTTTGGACAGCCTGCCATTTCAAGAGTGCGGTGGTGAATTACTACAGTTGGCTTCAGTACTATAAGGAGGTTCGGGTCCCATTTTTTTCGGCACTGTCTTTCTAGATTTTGATCTCCTTGAATAACCCTCTCCCTTCCATCAACTACCTCAACCCACCTATTTAATGGACCTGGCCCTTTAGCTCCATATTCAACTCTGGCAATTGTTTTAACGGTGTAGTGAGTAACGTGTCCAATGATACGCGCTTCCCTGCTTTTCCTACTTCCGGCAGGTTTTCTTTTGGTTTCAGTTTTGATTATTCTCACAGCGGTATTTATATCGCAAAGTTCTGTACCTGTAGTGTGGAGAGGCGTAGAATCTCCAAAACCCTCGCACCTTTCAGCCAAACGATGCTCGTGTTCTTCATAGGGGAAACCGCAATACCTACAATACCAACTTATTTTTTTAATTGGTGACACAACTACCTCCTTTTCTATATCCAACCTTATCTAAAATTCCATTGTTGGTTGTGATTTTACCACATATTTCACGGGTCAGACCCGTACGGGTCTGACCCTTACCAAGTGATATAATCACTCTATGTTTGGGAAATTGTTTGATTCCAACGAAAAACAACTCAAAAAGCTCCAGCCTCTAGTGGATGAAATTAACGCTTTGGGAGCAGAAATGGAAAAACTATCTGAAGCTCAGGTTAAGGAAAAAACCAAAAACTGGAAAAATGAGCTAGCAGAAATGGATTACAACGACCAACAAAAATATTTGGACAAAATAATGGTTGAAGCCTTTGCCCTTGTAAAAGAAGCCACCAAACGTACTCAAAGTATAACTCTACACGACGTGCAGTTAATGGCAGGAATAACTCTCCACCAAGGAAAAATCACAGAACAAAAAACTGGTGAAGGAAAAACGAATACTGCCACCCTTCCGTTGTACCTCAATTCTCTAACCGGAAGTGGAACTCATCTAGTAACGCCAAACGACTACCTTTCAAGACACGGCGCAGGTTGGATGGGGCCAGTTTATGACTATTTAGGTGTAACAGTAGGTTGTACCATGCAAGAAAAATCCTATGTTTTCGACCCAAAACATGAAAGCCACGAATTTAAAGACGAATACGCTATTCATTTCAAAAAAGTGGAAAAGCCCGATGCCTATAGATGTGACATAACTTATGGTACTAATCACGAATTTGGTTTTGATTATTTGAGAGATAATATGGTCTATGGTTTGGATCAAATGTCCCAAACCACCCCCAATGGCCAGTGGGGGATTCACAACTTTGCCATTGTAGACGAAGTGGACTCTATTTTAATTGATGTTGCTAGAACTCCACTTATTATTTCTACCTCTTATGCCCAACCAACCGAGCGTTACCGCCAAGCAGCAGACATTGTTCGCCAACTTATTAAAGACTCAGATTATGAAGTAGAAGAAAAATATAAAAACGCTTCTCTTACTGACCTTGGAATTCGTAGAGTAGAAAAACTTTTGGGGGTGGAAAACCTATATGAACAAGATTTCGAAATGGTGCATTTGATAGAACAAACTTTGAGAGCCCACACACTTTACGAAAAAGATAAAGACTATGTTGTGCAGGGTGGAAAAGTAATTGTAGTTGATCAATTTACCGGAAGAATTTTACCCAATAACAGATTCTCACAGGGAGTTCACCAAGCTTTAGAAGCTAAGGAGAGCGTTTCTATTCAAGAAGAGTCTCGCACCATGGCCGAAATTTCATATCAGAACTACTTTAGAATGTACAAAAAGCTAGCCGGTATGACAGGAACAGCTATGACCGAAGCGGAGGAGTTTTACAAAATTTACAAATTGGATGTTGTTGCCATTCCTACAAACGACCAAATTGCTCGAATTGACCAAAATGACGTGGTTTACAAGACGGAAGCCGCAAAATTTAAGGCCGCAGCTGATGATATTGAAGAAAAATATAAAAAAGGCCAACCGGTTTTGGTTGGTACTACAAGTGTAGAAAAGTCTCAACTGTTACATTCTCTTTTGCAAAGGAGAAAAATTCCACATGAGATACTAAATGCCAAAAACCACGAAAAAGAAGCTTTAATTATTTCGCAAGCTGGTAAAAAACATGCGGTTACGGTTTCCACGAACATGGCCGGACGAGGTGTAGACATTAAACTTGGTGGAGACCCCGCAACTTCTGAAGAGAAAAAAGAAATTATGGACTTGGGAGGCCTTCACGTTGTAGGCACAGAGCGCCATGAGTCCCGCCGAATAGATAATCAGCTTAGGGGAAGATCTGGCAGGCAAGGGGAACCCGGGTCGTCTAGATTTTATGTATCCTTGCAAGATGACTTAATGAGAGTTTTTGGTGGAGCTCAAGTGGAAAACCTTATGAACAGGTTTGGCATAGACGAGAGCATTCCCATGGAAGCAGGGATTGTAACAAAAGCTATTGAAAATTCTCAGAAAAAAGTTGAAGGCTTTAACTTTGACAGGCGAAAACAAACTGTGGAAATGGATGACGTTATTAATGTACACAGGCAGGTGGTTTACCAGTTAAGAAGGAGAGTTTTGGAAATGGGTGCGGGGGATGAGACACACAAGGATTGGTTTATCAAAAAAGTTCAGGAATTTGCCCCGGAATTTACGGCTAAAAAATGGGATGAATTTGCAGAGAAATTTGGAAAGGAAGTTTGGCTTGATGGAATTGCCAAAATAAGCTTACCTATAATTAATGTTTTGTGGATGGAGCACCTTGTTGTTATGGATCAGTTAAGAGAGGGTGTAGGAATGCAAGCATACGCACAAAAAACTCCAATGGTAGAGTATAAAAGAGAAGGGCACGAGAGGTTTGAGATGCTGGTATCAAAAATTTATTCCTCTGTTGCAGAAAGGTTACTGGCCGCAGTGGAACCTGCTAACGTAGGAATATCGCATGCGGGTCCCACACAACGAGGGCAAAATATTTCTTATCAAAAAGGTGAGTTTGAATCTGGAGTAGGGGAGGAGTCTAGTGCTGTGCAAGCACAAGGCCCTGCTCGTGTCCAAAAAGTGGAGTCCGGAAAAGAAAAAGTGGGTAGAAACGACCCTTGTCCCTGTGGGTCTGGTAAAAAGTTCAAACGCTGCCATGGAGCAAATGCCTAAATATAAAATAGTTATATACGATTTTGATGGAACTATTGCAAATACCATGCCCATTGTAATTGATATAGTAAATAATCATGCTCAGGAATTTGGAATTGACGGTGTTTCACAAGATGAAATCTCGGAACTGAGAGGTAGACCACTAAAGTATTTGCTTGAAGAGTTTGGTATTCATGTAATGCAACTTCCTAAGTTAGCAGGAATTGTTCGAACCGAACTTTCCCAAAGACTTAGCGAGGTGGAAATGTTTGAGGGAATAAATGAAGTTTTTTTGGAAATTGACAAATTGGGAATAGAGCAAGGGGTTGTTACGAGTAATTATGTTAAAAATGTTACGGATTTGTTTACAGATGAACAAGAAAAGCTATTCAAATTTATTCGTAGTGAGAAGGCAATTTTTGGTAAGCACCATAAAATAGAAAAAGTTATAGAAGAGTTTGGTTATATAAAGGAAGAAGTTTTGTATGTGGGAGATGAGGTTAGAGATATTGAGGCTTGTAAAAAGGTAGAAATAGATATAGCAGCGGTAACATGGGGGTTTAATTCAAGCGAAATTTTAAAGGAACATATGCCCAAATACCTTGTGGATATTCCTTCGCAGCTTCTTGACATTGTTTCTTCTTGAAATCATACTGAATATACAGATGATCAATTAACGTTATCATCTGCCCAAGTAACTATGTTGATCTTCTTTTTTTTAAAAAAGAGGAACGGGAGGAGGTGTAAAACCATGAAAAAGTTTAATAAAGGTGCTAATGATGGTGGTTTCACACTAATTGAGCTGCTTATAGTTATTGTTATTATCGGTATTCTAGCCGGTGTGGTTATTTCAGTTATGAATCCAGCTGAGCAGCAAAGAAAGGCTAGAGAAGCTGTTGTAAGAGCTAATACAGACAAGCTTTGTTTGGCTATGCACGCCTGTGCCGCAACTACAACAACACCAGAGGTTGGTTGTGTAGCCTTCATTGTTGGCGCAAATACAGTAGATACAATAGGCGCTACTGCACCTGATGACACACCAATAGGTTCCACTTACGCTATTGATTATGGTCCTGCTACGACTACAATCACAGTGACTGGTTCAGATTCTGCGGGATGTGATTTTAATTGTACTTATAACACTAGTGATGGAACCGCTACTGCGGTTGCACCAGTTGTCCCAGCCGACTGTTTGATTGATTAGTTTAGGTTTGTATTTAAAAAGTGAAAAAGAATATAAAAAACGGTTTTACTCTTGTAGAACTTTTGGTTGTTGTTGCTATAATAGGGATTATTTCTGCGATCTCTCTAGTAACATTAAATATTCCAGTTCAACGGCGCAAGGCCAACGAAGCTGTTGTTAGAGCAAACGTAGATTTGCACTGTTATGCTATGCTCACCTGTGTTAACACCAGTCGAAATCCCCAAAGTGATTGTGATTCGTTTGAGGATCTTGGAATTATAGAAAGGGATGGTACGCCGGAAGGATCGGACTATAGTATCTCTTCTATAGAGGTAGTGGAGGAGGAAGAGTATGAAATTGTTGTAAATGGAATTTTGGGTGCTGGGACAGGCAGTAATGGTAAGGGTTGTCACTATGAGTGTGAGTACAACACGAGTTACGGAACTGTGGTGAACATGAGAGAAATAATTGACGAAAACAATGTTTGTTTGATTGAGTAGCGTGACAAAGGTTAGGAAGTAACGTTTTACCCTTTAATGCAGGATAAAAAAGTAGTTGTAGTTGGTGGAGGAACTGGAACTTATTCTGTACTCTCTGGTTTGAAAAAATTCCCTTTGGATATAACTGCAATTGTAGGTGTCACAGACAGCGGTGGAAGCACCGGACGCTTGCGTGACGAGTTTGGTAATCTGCCTATAGGGGACTTGCGCCAGGCTTTAGTTGCTCTAGCCGATGACAACAAAGAAGGTGACATTTTACGTGATTTGTTTTTATACCGATTTAATAAAGGAACAGGTTTAAAAGGCCATAATTTTGGTAACTTATTACTAACCGCCCTTACAGACCTACTTGAATCAGAAGAAAAAGCTTTTAGATATGCTTCAAAAATATTAAGACTAAAAGGTCAGGTTTTACCTATAACAGAGGAGCATACCACCTTGGTGGCAGAGTATGAAGATGGTTCCTTAATTGTAGGAGAGGCACACATTGATGAGCCCCACGTCAGACACGACTCTACTCAAAAAATTACAAAATTGAGTGTTCAACCAAGTCTTTCTATCTCAAAAAGAGCAAGAGAGGCAATTACGGAGGCCGACCTTATTGTTTTGGGCCCAGGAGATCTCTATACCAGCATTTTGGCAAATGTTGTGGTGACTGGGTGTGCAAAATCTATTGAGAACTCTAAGGCAAAAATAGCCTATATTGTAAATTTAGTTACAAAGTATGGCCAAACACACAATTTCTCAGCAAAAGATCATGTGGAGGAAATTAGAAAATATATTGGGAAATATCCTCATTTTATTCTGGTTAACAATGGGGATCTTCCTAACAATGTTGTTGTGAAATATGCAAGAGCAAATGAGTTTGTGGTAATAAATGATTTAAAAAAACTTCCAGGTATAGAGATTGTCAAAAAAGATCTGGTGGCAAGAAGTGAAGTAGTAAGAAAGTCTGGTGATGTTGTAAAGCGAAGCCTAATTCGTCATGATTCGGAAAAATTGGGAAGGGTTTTATACAGCATTGTTTCTGCAAAGGGCTAATATTCTTGGTATAATCCATCTTGACATTTTCCAACGAATACAAAAAAAGGAGATAAAAAGTGACACAAATGTCCCTAAAAGATCTGTATGTTAAGTTAGCAGAGGTAAATTCGGAAATAAGAGCGTGTAAAGATGCTATCGGTAGCCCTGAGGTAGATGTATTCAAAAATGATAAGCAGCAGAGAAATCTTGAAGTTTTTAGAGACGGAATTTTGAGTCAAATCGAAAAGAAGGAAAAAGAAAAGGAGTTAGATTTGCCAAAAGCTTAAAAGTTGTCAAAAGGCGTTGCTTTGAAATTTTAGAAGCAGCGCTTTTTTCTTGCTATATAATTCCTTTGTGAAAATAATATCTTGGAATGTAAACGGAATAAGAGCTTGTGTTAAAAAAGGTTTATTAGAATTTCTCAAAAAAGACAACGCAGACATTTATTGTTTCCAAGAAATAAAATTATCAGAAAAAGACGCAGATCCAATTAAAGAGTTATTTTCAGAAAATTTGCCTAAGTATCATCAGTTTTGGCATTACGCCACAAGAAGAGGGGGTTATAGTGGTTTACTAGTGTTATCCAAAAAGAAACCCACAGAAACAAAGGTTGATTCCGGAGATGAGGGGCGAATTTTGCATCTGGAATTTAACGAACTTGATTTACTGAATGTTTATTTTCCCCACACTGGCAGATCCCTAGAAAAATTAGACCACAAAATGAACTTCAACAATGAATTTTTAGCTCAAATGCAAAATTTAAAAAAGCCCACAATTTTAGCGGGAGATTTTAACGTTGCCCACACAGAACTTGATATTGAGAGGTTTAAACAAAATAGAGGAAATGCTGGTTTTACAGATGAGGAAAGAAACTGGTTTAGTAAACTGTTGAAAACAGGATTTATAGACACTTTTAGGTATTTTCACCCAGAGGAACGTAAATATACTTGGTGGTTACAGATGTTTGATGCTCGTGAAAGGAATGTTGGTTGGCGAATTGATTATTTTCTCGTAACGAGAAATCTGGAGAAGAAATTAATTTCGGCGGATATTCTAACGGAGGTGTTTGGCTCGGACCATTGTCCTGTGGAATTGGTTCTTAATTAACCTAATACATTTCCCTTAACTTCCTTATTGCCCTATAAACAATCGTCCCCACATTTGTTTCACTTAAACCCGTTGTCTTTGCAATTACTCTATTTGTATACCCATCAAAAAATTTCATGTATATAATGTCACGATCGCGCTGTGGAAGTTCATTTAGTAGTTTATGCAAATATTCCTGCTCAAACGCTATTTCTACCTGCTCGGGAGGGGTAGGGGAGTCCCCTTCTGGTTCAAAAGTATCGTCTAGACTAGAAACCTTACTTCTCTTTTCATTTTTTCGGTAATAATCTACGAGTGTATTTCTAGCTATTCGGTACAACCACGCCGAAAAAGATACCCCCTGCCACTGAAAATTATCTAGTCCTTTTAACGCTTTTTCAAAAGTTTGAGAAGTAAGCTCCTCGGCGATTTGGTTGTTGTTAAGCCTAAAAGAGAAGTATTTCATAATATGTCGTACATAGTGTTTGTATAGGGGACCAAAGTGTTTTTTGTCTTTGCGAGCGAGCTCGATTAAGCGTTTTTCTTTTTTTAAATCCATTGAAACTTTACTCATGCTGGAATTAACTGTAATTAATTAACAATTTTTGTTCTTGAAGAACCCTTACCCTGTTTCCACGTAAAATAATAATGTCGTTATTCTTAGGAGATAAATTTTGTGAGTTGAGTTGCCACCCTTTCTGTACAAGGTGTGATTTGGCAAATTGTAGATCCTGAGGCACATTTGAGATTAAATACTTATCACCCACTTCTTTTTCATCCACGAATTCAAGCGCCGCCTCTAAACTTGTCGGTTTATAGTAGTGCGTGGCATCAACTATCAAAGAGCCCCCCTTGCCAGGAAGAAGACGGATTTTTGAAGTAGGGAGGTTTAGAGTTTGGAGGGTTTGTTCTATAACTTGATTTTCAATTCTGTAAAATTTTCCCACTTGCTGTGCAGCTATTTTAAAGGGACCTAAAATATCTTGAGAGTGTGTGGAAGTTATTTTCACAAGTTTTTTAAAGTTGTATTGGGCTTGGTCAATAGGAGAATTTCCCACAATTACAGCCGTTTCTGGTGTCGTTATTTCTAGCCAGTATTCCATTAGCTCTTTTTGTACGAAGTTTAGTTCTAAAACTAGGAAATGGCTGTAAGGTTTTATAGTAAAAAGCCCGCCAATTGTTTTGATTAGTACCCAAATCCATTCCAAATTTGTTTTTGGATAATGTGGGTAGCCTAAAATTGTTAGTGGAACGCTAAATTCAGCTTCAGGGGTTTCTAAATTTCTCCTAACGGGAAATTTTGTTTTTAAAACTTGGTATACCACTTCCCTACCAATTGAGGTTTGCCTGTCACCCATTATGGCGACAATGGTGGGTTTGTGTTTGTTTAACACTGCTTTTGTCAGGGTTTTCAATATTTGTCTGTATGGCTTGCGCAATAGTTTATTTATTAGCATACGCGAAACATAATTTTGCACATTCAGCCATTACTTTGTTTGTAAAACGTTTGTCCTTTTGATTATTGGAAAGAAAAGACATTATAAAAGGGTTTTTTGCGTAAATTACTGCCACATTATGGACCGTATTTTGCAGATTACCTGTTTTATGAGAGATTTTTATTTCGTTTGGGATGAGCGAGGGTATTCCGTGTCGAAGTTTTGACTCAGTCATTATGTCTAATATCTTCTCAGAATAAGCTAATTCGTTATTGTACAGCTTTTCCAAAAGTATGGAGATTTCTTTTGGGGTTGTTAAGTTAGGGCCCCCGTTTGCTTTTATCATCATCTTGTGTTTAAAGGTTGTTTTTTCCAGTCCCAATTTCTCAATATGTTTTTTCACATTCTCTGGTCCGATTAAATCCACGATTTCGTTTGTGGAGGCATTATCAGAAAGAATTACCGCGAGTTTTGCAAGATCTTCAAGTGTGTATTCATTATTTTTGTCCAACAAGTGTACTATCCCAGAACCCTTAACTAAATTTTCTTCTTTTATTTTTATCTTCCGGTTCAGTTTGAGATCCCCCTCTTCAACTTGTCTGAAAAACTCTGTAAGTATTGGTATTTTTATTATGCTTGCTGCTTGGAACTGCAAGTCCGCGTTTATTTCAATGGTTTCTCCAGAATTTAGAAATTTAACATATACACCAATATTTCCATCCAGTTTCTTTACCAATTCCTTAACTTCGTTTTTTATACCCATGTGCCAATTATATCCTTTTTTCGCTATACTATATTAGTATGTCATTTAACGTATTTTTAATATCATCTATCACAACCCTAATAACAGGAGTTTTATATATTCCTTTCATTAACCTTTTATACAAGCTAAAAATGCAGCAGCCCCAAAGGGAAAAGGGAAGAATGGGTAATCGTGGCGAATCTTCTGATGTTTATGACGAAATCCATGGACACAAAGTGGGGACACCAATTGGTGGGGGAATTTTGTTTAGTTTAGTTTATGTGGTTGGGTTTTGGTTACTAGCTAAGTTTTATAATTTTGACATTTTTAAAACTACCCTACTTCTTTGTGGGACTTTGGTTTTTGGTTTATTTGGCCTAACAGACGATTTGCGGAAGATTTTGAGAACTAAGAGTTTAGGTATGAGGGTGAGGTATCAATTTTTGATTGAGTTTGGTATGGCAGGGATTTTGACTTATTTTGCGTTGGCGAATGATTTATTTAAAGTGAGCTTTTTAGGATATGAAATCGTAGGCTATTGGATCCTTTTTATGATTTCTATGTTCACAATCGTTTTTATTATTAATGCGTTTAATATTATAGATGGAGCAGATGGATTGAGTTCGGGAATGTATTTGATTACACTTGGGGTTTTGTATGTAGTTTTTAAGAGCATGGGAAGAGAAGTGGAACTCGGTTACATTTCGGTAATTTTTGGGGCTCTTTTAGCCTTTTTATATTTTAATATCCGGCCAGCAAGAGTTTATATGGGAGATGCGGGGTCTTTTTCTCTCGGTGCGATTCTTGCACTGTTTATATTAATGAATGATCTTTTGTGGCTGTTTTTGATTTTTGGCCTTGTTTTTATTGTAGATGCACTTTCGTCCTTTTTGCAGATTTTGAGCATTAAGTTTAGGAAGAAAAGGATTATTAAGATTGCACCGCTGCATCATTATTTTGAGGCTGTTGGTTGGCCGGAGGATAAGGTGGTGTTTAGGTTTTGGGTGGCCCACGCTGTTCTTTCTATCCTAGCGCTTGGGGTGTGGGGGTTGGTTTAGAGATTTAACGAAATCGTTTGCAAGATTTGAGTTTACTTCAACTGTGTCCAATGCGCTTAGTTTAAGGGTTTTTATTGGAAAAACTAATTCCTGATACATTCTATTGAATTTTTTATATTTATTTATCTTTTCCGAAGGAACTTTTTTCCTTTTCTGTATCCTCTCTATAGAATTCTTATCACTTATTTCCAGCTCTATGATTACTAGCGCAAAGGGTAGAGTTTCCAATAGTTCCTTTGGGTTTAATTCCCAGGTTTTGCTATGTGTTTCTCCAAAGTGATAAGCAAAATTTTGCAGAGTTACCATTATTTCAGACATCCTGCTCCAGGGTTGGCACCAAAGTATTGTTCCCTTGTTTTCTAAATGCTCTCTGGCCTTATGAAATAGAAAACTATACTTTTTAACTTGGTCGGTTGGATTGCGATTTCTGATAGGTTTAAAATGTTGGTATTCTTTGGAAGTTTTATCCACCTCCCCAGAATCTATTATCCGGATATTTTCTTTTTTTGCTATTTCTTGTGCCAGTGATGTCTTTCCTGACCCGGGTTTGCCTCTAACTAAAATGCATTTTTCCATACTCTCTACTCATACCAAAAACCCCCAGAAGATTCAACCCTGGTAAAAGTAGACCTGGTCTCTCCTTACTTTTGTAAGAAAAGGTAAGAAAAGGTCTGACCCGTACGGGTCAGACCCCTACTACCGAGATAGTTGGTTTAGTAGTTGTTGAGTGGAAGCCTCGTTGGGATTAATCTCAAGCGTTTTTTCAAAATACACCCTTGCTGAATCATAATTTTCCCTTTGGGCCTCTATTATCCCCAATTGCAAATATGACTGGTACAAATTTGGATTAACCTGAATGGACCTTTTAAACAATATTTCTGCATTTTCCAAATCATCCATCTCTAAGTAAACCAACCCCAAATTATGCATAGCTTCGGAATAACTAGGGTCAATTTTTATAGCTTGAAGAAAATACTTCGCTGCCTCTGGATAATTACCTTCCTTAGAATACACGTCTCCCAAATTGTTATAAACCCGTCTACTATATGGAGCTATTTTTTGAGTAGAATGCCAAAGGGATTTTCTAGTTTTCCAATCAAAGGTTCTTACAAAAGTTCGAGTGGAATAAATACAAAATAATACTACAACCAAACCCCCCATAACCTTTTTATTTTTAATTCTTAGGAAAAGTAGGGCCAAGATAATACAAAATAAACCCGCAAACTTATACAAATACCTCTCCGCTACAAACCAAGAAATTTGTACTGGGCTGTAGACGGGGGCTATGGAAACAAAACCAAGTAAAATAAGAGCCCCAATTTTATTCTTCTTTTTTAGTAGGTAGAGTGTAGTTCCTACAACGAGTACGGAAACCACAATCATAATGGTGAAATGTGTTTTGGTGATGATATTTCCTTCATGATAAAGAGATAAATCTTTAGGAAAGACAAGCAGTTTTGTTACCATGTACGTTGAATAGAAAAACCTGTTGACGTAGGGCTCTGTCCCCGACACTTCCTGAAGTCGGTAGGGAATTTTTGTAGTTGTTGTAGCAAGCTTTACCGCACTAAGTAAAGCTAAAGCAATAAGCACCAAAGGCGGGCCTAATTTCTTGAAATTAATTTCTTTTTCAATTAGAAGCTGGTCAAAAACCAAAATGAAACCAGAAATAGTCATAACCCAGGCGCTTCCGGGAAGAAGAATAAAAGCATAAAAGGTAAAAACCATCCAGAGAAACTTCTTATTTTTGGTTTCCTTGTACTTGATATACAAGAGTAAAAGTGTGGATGAATAAATCGAGTTTAATAAATAAGGTGAGGCCGAAATCCAAAGTAATGGTTCTGAAACTAATGGATGAACAGCAAAAAGCAAAGTAGAGATTGAAGCTGCTTTATTACCAAATACCTTTTGTGCTATTAAGAAAAAAAGTACGAGGTTAATAAAGTGATATACCATAGATAGCAAATGATAAGGAACCGGTGTGGGACCAAATAAGTTATAAATAATGGCGTGGGGTAAATACCAAAACCTAAAATCAGGGCTCCTAGGATCCAAAACCCCAATATGGGGGTTATTCACTATAGCAGCAATGTCGTCGGACACAAATTCACCGTTTACACCATTTATAAAAACAAAAAATGCTAAAAAGAAAACCAGAACGAAAAAAGGTATATTTGCAATTAAAATCTTTTTCATTAATATAAGTCTACCGCATGTTCAAAAAATTTATTAAAGAAATAATTGAATCATTGATTACTAGTGGCATTGTGATCTTAGTAATATATATGACTATTGCCGTGCCAGAAAATGTGCAAGGGGCAAGCATGGAGCCTACTTTTTACACCGGGGAGCGTATTTTGGTGGAAAAAGTAACCAAACATTTCAAAGAATATGAGACCGGAGAAGTAGTTGTTTTACATCCACCACACGACCCCCACATAAGTTATATAAAAAGAGTAATTGGGCTTCCCGGAGACGTCGTTAAAATATATGATTGCCAGGTTTATATCCTAAGGGACGGGCAGAAATATGTTTTGGATGAGCCCTACCTAATGGATGATACTTGTACCTCTTCTAATGGACAGGTAAAAGAAGGAAGATCCCTTAAGCTAAGGGAAAACGAGTACTTAGTCCTGGGGGATAACAGAAGTAGGTCTGTAGACTCAAGAATTTTTGGTTTTATATCCAAAGAAGACATTGTAGGTAGAGTGGTTTTCAGGTTTTGGCCGTTATCTATTGCGGGATATATACAATAGGCTGTAGAATATAATTGCAGTGAGAGCAAAAAGTTTCATATTTTGTTGAATTTACCTGTTGACAGGGGGTTTTCGCTGTGTTACCTTACCCAGGTTGCCCGTATTTAAGGTTATTTAAGGTTCTAAGAAATATTTAATGCGCCAAAGTTTTTCAAAATTAAAGACGTCTTTGCCTTTGCCCAACTTGTCAGACGTCCAGTTAGAGTCGTACGAATGGTTCTTAAAAGAAGGTATTGTAGATATTCTTGAGGAATTAGGCCCCATTGAGGACTATTCTGGCAGAGGTTGGACTGTTACACTTACAGATCCCGATATAAAAAAGGAAAATTTAAGCGTAGGAGAGGCAATTCACAGCGGTCGAACTTATGACGCCCCTTGGTATATAAAAGCCACTTTGGAAGATACACTTAACAAAAAAAAGAATTCTCAAAAAATTTACATGGGAGATATACCCCTGATGACAGATCAGGGGACATTTATTATTAACGGTGTTGAGAGGGTTATTATTAACCAACTCATTAGATCCGAAGGTGTCTTGTTTACCGGTAGCATCTCCCCAATTACCGGCCAATTTTTAGCTGGGGCAAAAATCCTACCAAAAAATGGTGCTTGGCTTGAAATTGAAACCTCCAGAACTGGAGTTATCAGCGTAAAGATTGACAGAAAAAGAAAGATGACAATTACCACTTTGCTAAGGCTCTTTGGGTTGGAAACAGATGATGGGATAAGAAAGTCCTTTGAGGGTGTAGATTCGAGTCCCGAAATTAGTTTTGTGGAAAGCACTTTGGCCAAGGATCCTACTAATTCTTTTGATGAAGCCTGTTTAGAAGTTTATAGAAAACAAAGACCAGGGGAGCCCCTTGTTTTGGAAAATGCTAAAGAATTTGTAAATACACTATTTTTCAACCCAAGAAGATACAGTTTAGGTAAAGTTGGTAGATTCAAATTAAACCAAACATTAGGTCTAAACTTTTCTGAAGATGATGAGAAGCACCTCCTTTTACAACTAGAAGATTTAATAGTAATCATCTCCAGAATTATTGAGTTAAATAATGGAGTTGGGGAAGTAAGTGATGTAGATCATTTAGGCAATAGAAGAGTAAAAAGGGTGGGAGAACTTTTACAGTGGCAAATGAGAATTGGGTTTTTAAGAATGGAAAAAAATATTAAAGAGAGAATGACCCTTCAACCAAGGGAAGAGCTTCCAATGCCTGGAGTTTTAATTTCCCCACGTGCAGTGGCTGCCAGCGTACATAGCTTTTTTGCAACAGGACAACTTTCACAGTTTCAAGATCAGCAAAACCCATTAACCTCCTTGGCACATTTAAGGAGGCTTTCGGTTTTGGGTCCAGGTGGGCTCACAAAAGAACGTGCAAGCATGGCTGTAAGGGACGTACACTACTCTTCTTTTGGTAGGATTTGTCCGGTCAGAACACCAGAAGGACCAAATATTGGTTTGATTAACTATTTATCCATGTATGCCAAGGTAAATAAATATGGCTTTTTGGAAACCCCATATATAAAACTCAAAAAAGAGGCAAATGGCAAAGTAAAATTAACAAATAATATTGTTTATTTGGCAGCCTATGACGAAGAAAACTTTTTTATAACAGACTCTTCTATTGAAATAGACGACAAGGGATATATTGTCGAAAGCCAAGTCCCTCTAAGAAAAGGGGGTCACTTTATTTTAGGGGATGCTGCAAAAGCTGAGTACATTGAAGCCCTGCCAAGACAGGTTGTTGGTATAAGTGCCGGTTTAATTCCATTTTTGCAAAATAATGCTGTGGGTAGAGCACTTATGGGTACGCAACAAATGTCTCAGGCAGTACCATTAATCAGACCTGAGTCACCCATTGTTGGTACAGGAGTAGAAAGAGACATAGCAGTACACGCCAACGCTGTTATAGTAGCAGAGAATGCAGGAGAAGTTACTTATGCAGATGCTGAAAAGGTTGAGGTAAAGTACAAAGAAGGGGGAAAAGCCACATATGAAGTGGCTAAGTTCAAACAATCTAATACTAAAACTTGTTTCAACCAGTATGTAAGGGTGGAAACAGGACAGAAAGTCAAAAAGGGCGATGTGCTTATTGAAGGCCCTAGCGCAGAGGATGGTGATATAGCTATTGGTACCAATGTTAGTGTTGCATACATGATTTGGGAGGGGTATGAATTTGAAGATGGAATTATTATTTCTGATAGGTTAGTAAAAGAGGACGTATTGACCTCTATTCACATTACTGATCATGTTATTCCAGTTTTAGAAACTAAGCTTGGCCCAGAGGAAATTACAAGAGATATTCCAAACGTAGCCGAAGAGGCTTTGAGAAATCTGGATGATGAAGGAATTGTTGCTATTGGTTCAAAAGTTCATTCCAATGATGTATTGGTTGGTAAGGTTGCACCTAAGGGTGAAGCAGAGTTATCTGCAGAAGAAAGATTGCTGAGGGCTATTTTTGGTGAAAAGGCAAAGGATGTAAGGGATAACTCTTTGTATATGCCACATGGTCAACATGGTGTAGTTATTGGAGTTAAGAAGGTAACAAGAGAAGAAAATGAAGATTTACCGGCAGGGACGTTAGAGGAGATCTCAGTTTACGTTGCCCAGCAAAAAAAGATTGAAGTTGGAGATAAACTTGCAGGTAGGCACGGTAACAAAGGTGTTATTTCTGCAATTGTTCCCTCTATTGACATGCCCACACTCGAAGATGGCTCTTCCATAGACGTTATTTTCTCATCCGAGGCAGTTTTAAAAAGAATGAATGTTGGCCAAATTTTAGAAGCGCCGCTAGGTATGGCGGGTAAAAGATTAGGTAAGAGGTATGAGGTTCCTTTATTACAACCAATAGCTGAAGAAGAAATTGAAAAAGAGCTAGTCGCAGCTAAACTTCCAAAGAGTGGAAAAATGAAACTTATTGATGGCAGAACCGGAAATTATTTTGATGAGGAAATTGTTGTAGGGGAAACATATATTTTGAAATTGGTTCATATGAGTGAAGAAAAGATTCACGCCAGATCCACTGGCCCTTACTCCCTAATTACACAGCAACCATTGGGTGGAAAAGCGCAATTTGGTGGTCAGAGATTTGGAGAGATGGAGGTTTGGGCGCTAGAGGCCTATGGAGCTGCACACGTGCTAAATGAGATGCTTACAATCAAATCGGATGATTTGATCGGTAGAACACAGGCCTACAGTGCCATCATTCAAGGGTCGGAGATTCCAGATTCAACCGTACCAGAAACGTTTAAGTTATTGGTTAGGCAATTAAATGGGTTGGGTATTGGAATTGAGGCATTATCAACAGAGGAGGCTGTGGAGGAAGTAGAGGATGAGGAAGAGCTAGAAGAGGAAGTTGCTGCAACCCCCGGGATTTCTCTTAAAGAAGATACAAAAAGTTCGGAAGAGAAAGAGGTTAAAGAATGAAAGATTTAATTTTAAGGGACTTTGATGCTATAAGGATATATTTAGCTTCTACGGATGAAATTTTGGATTGGTCTTATGGAGAGGTCACTAAACCAGAAACCATAAATTACAGAACCTATAAATCAGAAAAAAACGGACTTTTTGACGAAAGAATATTTGGCCCAGTGAAAAATTATGAGTGTTATTGTGGAAAGTATAAAGGTATTAGGTATAAAAATGTAATTTGTGACAAATGTGGTGTGGAAATTACTACCTCCCGTGTGAGAAGGGAGAGAATGGGGCATATAAAATTAGCTTGTTCAGTGGCCCATGTTTGGTACTTCAGAGGAATTCCATCAAAAATGGCTTTGCTTTTAGATATTTCACCCAGGAACGTGGAATCTGTAATTTACTTTTCTTCCTTTATTGCAACCGAGGTGGATAGCACAAAGAAGGCGGAGGCAATTAGCCAGGTAGAAAAAGATTTTGAGAAGTCCAAACTGCTTTTAGAGAAGGAAAGGGATGATCAGGCAAAGGTGATGGAAAAAGAAAATGCTCCAGCCAAGAAAGGAAAGAAGAAAGATGAATTAAAAGCGCAGGAGGCAGACCACAAACTAAAACAAAAGATCCAGGCACTAAAAGCTACATACGACGAGAAAATTGTTGAACAGGAAAAAACTTATAAAATAATTCAGAAAAAAGTTGAGAGTGTAAAAATTCATACTGTTCTCTCCGAAAACGAATATATTAGTTTATATAAATATTTGCACAAGTTTTGTAAATTAGAAATTGGTGCTGAGGCTATAAAAGGAATCTTAGAAGGCCTGGACCTTCATGAATTATCCGCCCAGTTAAGGGAAAATATGGAAACTGCCAAAGGTCAAAAGGCAATTAAGCTTTCAAAAAGACTGCGCACCGTGGAACAATTTAGACGAGCAGATATTCCCCCCAGTAGAATGGTTTTGGACGCTATCCCAGTTATTCCCCCAGATCTTAGGCCCATGGTTCAGCTTGAGGGTGGCCGCTTTGCAACCTCAGACTTAAATGACCTTTATAGAAGGGTTATTAATAGAAACAACAGGTTGAAAAGACTTTTGGATCTTGGTGCCCCAGAGATTATTGTAAGAAATGAAAAAAGAATGTTGCAAGAGTCAGTTGATGCATTGTTTGACTCTTCCAAACAGAGGAGAAAAACCAGAATTTCTCGTGGCAGAAAAGAGCTAAGATCCCTGGCCGACATGATAAAGGGTAAGCAAGGAATCTTTAGATTAAACCTACTTGGTAAAAGAGTAGATTATTCCGGTCGTGCTGTAATTATTAATGGTCCAAATCTAAAACTTAATCAATGTGGTATTCCAAAAGAAATGGCGCTTGAGCTCTTTAAACCATTTGTTTTAAGAGAAATTATGTCCCGAGGGTATGCTCCTAACGTCAAGAGCGCTAGATTTTATTTAGATCAGAAAAGTGCTGAGGTATGGGATATTTTAGAAGATGTGGTAGAAGATCATCCGGTTTTGTTAAACCGTGCTCCAACGCTTTGGAGATTGGGAATTCAGGCATTTTATCCCAAACTTATTGAGGGTAATTCCGTTAGGTTACATCTATGTGTTTGTTCTGGATTTAATGCAGACTTTGACGGTGACCAAATGGCAGTCCACGTTCCTTTATCTAAAAAAGCTGTTAAAGAGGCCAAAGAGCTAATGATTTCCACGAGAAATTTATTAAATCCATCAAACGGCTCTCCTATGTCTATTCCTACAAAAATTATGCTTTATGGTGTTTACTACATGACGGCTATAGACATAAATCATAAAATCCACGAAACCTCCTTTTCTGGCAAGACAGAGTTACTCTATGCGCTCCGTGCGGAGGAAACTGTAGAGTTAAGACAGCCTGTAAAGGTTATGTTAGATGGGAAAATGGTGGAAACTACTCCTGGAAGAGTGTTATTCAACGAGGTGGTACCAGAATCCTTTGGTTTTGTTAATAAAGCAATGGATAGAAAAAATGTTACAGAAATGTTAACTAGAGCATTTGAGACCGAAACACAAGAAGTTGTAGTTAAATTAATAGATGATTTGAAAGATCTTGGTTTTGATTATGGTACAAGATCTGGGCAGTCTGTTGCACTTTCTGATATTTATATTCCGGAAGAGGTTGATGATCTTGTGGGTAAGGGTAGAAAAGCAGTAGCCGAAGTAGATAAGAATCTAATGAGAGGTTTAATTACCAACCAAGAAGCGGAAAGGTTAATAGAAGATGCTTGGTATAAAGTAGTGGATAGTGTGGGAGACGCAGTGTGGGGCGGTTTAGAAGAAGACAATCCTGTCAAACAACTTGTGTCTTCTGGTTCCACTCGTGCTTCAAGAAGTCAGGTTAACCAAACTTCTGGTGTGATTGGGCTTGTAGCAGACCCAACCGGTAAAACAGTTTTAATGCCTATTTTAAGCAACTATAAAACCGGTCTTCCAGGTCTTGAATATTTTGTAAGTGCTCGTGGTGCAAGAAAAGGTTTGGTTGATAAGGGTTTAAAAACTGCTGATGCAGGATATCTAACTAGAAGACTAGTTGATGTGTCTCAAGAGGTAATTGTAAGAGAGGAGGACTGTGGTACTAAAGAGGGAAGAATAATAAAGGTGGGTGAAGGGACTATGTTGCAATCTTTCGTGGAGAGAATATCCGGCAGGTACACGGTTGAAACTGTTAAAAAGGGAAGTAAAATAATTGCAAGAAGAGGAGCTTTAATCACAAAAGAACTAGCCGGGGAAATTGAAGAGTCCAAAAATGAGTTTATCCTAATCAGATCACCGCTCAAATGTGAGGCCAGAAGAGGAATTTGTAAGAAGTGCTATGGCTTTGATATGAACACAAGAAAAGAAATTACCACTGGTGCCGCGGTTGGTATTTCGGCCGCACAATCTATTGGTGAGCCAGGAACCCAACTAACACTAAGAACATTCCACACTGGTGGTGTTGCAGGAAAAGATATTACACAAGGTTTACCAAGAGTAGAGGAATTGGTAGAGGCCAGGACGCCGAAATTTTTGGCAATAATGAGTGAGCTTGATGGTAAGGCCGGTGTAATCAAATCTGGGGATGAGAGAAAAATAATTATAATGGGAGAAGATAAATCGGAGGCTAACAATTTAGTAGAATATATGGTTGATCCAATTTCGGAAATTCTGGTTGAGGATGGAGAAAAGGTTGTAAAGGGACAAAAACTAACTTCTGGCCACTTGGATTTGAGGGATCTTCTAAGTGTTGTTGGTGTAGAGGAAACACAAAAGTATTTAATAGACGAAGTTCAAAATGTTTACTCTTCTCAAGGTGTAAGTATAAACGATAAGCATATTGAAATAATTGTTAAACAAATGTTTAAAAATGTGAAGATTCAGGAAGGTGGAGATACAGATTTCCTAAGCGGGGAAATAGTATCTTTAGACAAGTTCCAAGAAGAGAATGAAAAAACTTTGGCTGTAGGTGGAGAACCCGCAGTTGCAGAATTACACCTTTTAGGCATTACCAAATCTTCCCTAGTAAGTGACAGCTTTTTAGCAGCAGCATCCTTTATTCAAACAAGTAATGTATTGACCGATGCGGCAGCCTCTGGTAGAGTCGATTCGCTTCTTGGGCTCAAGGAAAACGTCATCATAGGAAGACTAATTCCCTCGGGCGAAGACGCAAAGTTGGAGTGAGGTTATGCCTACTATAAACCAATTAATAAGAAAAAGCCGTAAGGCTAAGGTAAAAAAGGCTAAAACCCCAGCAATGGGTGAAGTTTATAATACGAAAAGAAGAAGCTATCTAAAAACCCGATCCCCATTTAAACGTGGGGTATGTTTGCAAGTAAAGACCCAAACACCAAAAAAACCAAATTCTGCTTTAAGAAAAGTGGCTAGGGTTAGGCTTTCCAATAGGCGTGAGGTTACAGCTTATATTCCAGGGGAAGGTCATGGGTTACAAGAACACTCTGTAGTGATGATTCGCGGAGGTAGGGTAAAAGATTTGCCAGGTATAAAGTATACGATTGTAAGGGGTGTATATGATTTGCAGGGAGTTGCGGGCAGAAAAAGTTCAAGATCCCTATATGGAGTTAAAAAAGGATGAGATCTAAACGCGCAAAAAAAAGACCTGTAATCGCAGATCCAATTTATAAATCCCGTGTAGTCACAAGAATGATAAATGTTGTTATGATGCGGGGACAAAAAGAAACTGCTGAAAACATTGTTTACGGAGCAATGGAAAAGTTGAATGAGGACAGAAAAGAAGCGTTAAAAATGCTTGAACAAGCTGTGAAGAATGTTATGCCAGCTCAGGAAGTGAGGTCAAGAAGAGTTGGTGGTGCAACGTATCAAGTTCCTTATCCTCTAAAGCATGATAGGTCCGAGGCACTAGCCATAAGATGGATCATTGATGCAGCCAAAAATAAAGAAGGTACTCCCATGGTGGATAGACTGTACAACGAGCTACAAGGTGCTTTTGAAGGAACAGGCGATGCTGTTAAAAAGAGAGGTGAAACTCACAAAACGGCAGAATCTAACCGTGCTTTTTCCCATTTTGCGAGGTTTTAAATATGGAAAATAAGAACTACCCAATTGAAAGAGTTAGAAATATAGGCATTATTGCCCACATTGATGCTGGAAAAACCACTACTACGGAAAGAGTTTTGTATTACACCGGCAAGCACCACAGAATTGGAGAAGTTCATGAGGGGGATACTCAAATGGACTGGATGGAACAGGAAAGAGAGCGTGGAATTACAATTACTAGTGCTGCGACTACTTGTTTTTGGCAGGATTGCAGAATAAACATCATAGATACTCCAGGACACGTTGACTTTACGGCAGAAGTGGAAAGAAGTTTGAGAGTATTAGATGGTGCTGTCATACTTTTGGATTCTTCTCAAGGAGTGGAACCCCAATCTGAGACAGTTTATAGACAAGCTGAAAAATATGGTGTTCCTTTACTTTTTTTCATGAATAAATTAGATAAAGTAGGTGGCGACTTTTATAAATCTATGAAATCTGTTGATGATCGTCTCACAAAGAAAGCTGTGGCGGTGCAACTACCAATTGGAATAGAGGAGGGTTTTAACACAGTGATAGATTTGGTTGAACGTAAAGCCTTTACGTTTGGTGGGGAATTAGGGGAAGAGGTAAAAGAAGTACCTGTCCCTGAAGATATGAAAGAGAAAATGGAGAAATATAGGGCTGTTTTGGTGGAAAAAGTAGCTGAAAGTGATGATGAACTGATTGAAAAAATTTCTAAATGGTGAGGAATTGACCGTAGAGGAAGTAAAAGCTGGTGTTAGGAAGCAAACTACGGCAGCCAAAATTTACCCTGTTTTTGCGGGCTCAGCTTTAGGAAATATTGGTGTTCAAAAACTTTTAGATGGGGTTGTAGATTATTTGCCTTCTCCAAAAGACGTTACCAATGTAACTGCAACCAAAGTTGATTCTGGAGAGGAGTACGTTTTAGAAGAAACGGAAGAGGAACCTTTTGCTGCGTTAGCATTCAAAATTCAAACAGACCCATTTGTAGGAAGACTTACTTATATTAGGGTATATTCTGGTATTTTAAAATCTGGTTCTTACGTTTTGAATTCAACCAAAGATCAAAAAGAGAGAGTAGGGAGAATCTTGTTAATGCATGCAAATCACAGGGAGGAAGTAAAGGAAGTAAAGGCTGGGGAAATTGCCGCAGTTATTGGTTTGAGTAATACCGCAACGGGAGATACTCTTTGTGATGAGAAAAACCCAATTTATTTGGAAAATATCACCTTTGCGGAACCAGTTATTGGGGTTGTGGTTGAGCCAAAAACAAAGAGTGACCGTGATAAGCTTGGTGAAGTTTTGAAAAAATTTATTGAAGAAGACCCCACACTAAAAGTGAAATCGGATCCCGAAACAAATGAGACTGTTTTATACGGTATGGGTGAGCTGCATTTGGAAATTATTGTAGATAGAATGAGAAGGGAGTTTAAAGTGGAAGTAAACACAGGCAAACCCCAGGTTGCTTACAGAGAAAGTATTAAAAAAGCCGTGGAAGTTGAGAATAAGTACATTAGACAATCTGGAGGAAGGGGTCAGTACGGTCACGTATATATTAAGATGGAGCCCCTTGAGAGAGGAAAAGGTCTTGAATTTATTAACAAAATTGTAGGGGGTGCAATTCCTAGAGAATTTATTCCTGGTGTTGAAAAAGGTATTAAGGAAGCAGCCGAAAGTGGAGGTATTGCAGGTTACCCTGTTACCGACTTTGCAGCCATCCTGCTTGATGGATCATTCCATGAGGTTGATTCCTCTGAAATGGCTTTTAAAATGGCCGCAATTGGAGCATTTAGGGAAGCCCAAAGGAAGGCAGATCCGTATTTGTTAGAGCCAATTATGCAGGTAGAAGTGGTAACCCCAGAGGAGCATATGGGAGATATAATTGGTAATTTATCTGGAAAAAGAGGAAAAATTGAAGGTACAGAAGTACAAGGAAAGGCTACAGTTATAAGGGCAAAGGTACCTTTAGCTGAAATGTTTGGTTATGCTACTGAAGTTAGAGGCCTAACTCAAGGTAGAGCGGGATTTTCCATGGAGCCCAGCCATTATGAAGAAGTTCCCGCTCAAATTACAGAGGAGATAATTAAAGGAAAAGCTTGATTTTTAGGCAAAACTTTGGTTAACTACCTCTGTTAAATTTGCTATTATAAAAACGTAATTAATTTGAAAGGTACAATATGGCAGCTGAATTTATTAGGAATAAACCGCACGTTAACGTTGGTACTATTGGTCACGTAGACCACGGGAAAACCACGCTTACTGCGGCTATAACAAAAGTTCTTTCTGAAAAAGGACTTGCGGAATATACCGCATTTGAAAATATTGATAAAGCCCCCGAGGAAAGAGAGAGGGGTATTACAATCAGTATTACACACGTCGAGTATGAAACTGAGGCTCGACACTACGCACATATCGACTGTCCAGGGCATGCTGACTACATCAAGAACATGATTACTGGTGCAGCTCAAATCGATGGTGCAATTTTAGTAGTTTCTGCACCTGATGGCCCCATGCCACAGACCAGAGAACATATTTTATTGGCAGACCAGGTCAATGTTCCGGCAATGGTTGTGTATATGAACAAAACAGATATGGTACAGGACCCAGAGATTATTGATTTGGTTGAGTTAGAAGTAAGAGAACTTCTAACCAAATATGGATTCCCAGGGGATGAGATACCAATAATTAAAGGTTCTGCGCTAAAGGCTTTGGATGGTGATGCAGAAGCAATTAAATCTATTGAAGAGCTCATGAAGGCAGTAGATGAATATATACCAACTCCAAAAAGAGACTTGGACAAACCATTCTTAATGCCAATTGAGGATGTTTTCTCTATTAAAGGTAGAGGTACAGTTGCAACCGGTAGAATTGAAAGAGGAAAAGTGAACGTAAACGAAGAAGTAGAAATTGTAGGTATTAAAGATACTACAAAAACAGTTGTCACTGGCGTAGAGATGTTTAGGAAATCTATGCAAGAGGGTGAGGCTGGCGATAATGTTGGTTTACTTCTAAGGGGAGTTGACAGGGAAGATATTGAAAGAGGTCAAGTTATTGCAAAAGCAGGATCTGTAACCCCACATAGTGATTTTGAAGCCGAAGTTTATGTGCTTTCCAAGGAGGAAGGTGGTAGACACAAGCAATTTTTCAGTGGTTATAGGCCTCAGTTCTATCTTAGAACCACAGACGTTACTGGAGAAATTACTTTACCTGAAGGGGTAGAGATGGTTATGCCAGGAGATAATGTAAATCTAAATGTAAAACTTATTACCCCAGTTGCACTGGAAGAAGGTCTTAAGTTTGCTATTAGAGAAGGTGGACACACAGTAGGTGCTGGTGTAATCACTAAAGTTACCAAGTAAATGGACGGTATGGCCCCGCTAAAGCGGGGCTTTACTTAATTAAAATATGGCAAAAGGTGGTACAAAACAAACAAAAATAAGAGTAAAACTTAACGCCTATGACAGTAGAGTTATGGATTTGAGTTGTTCTAAAATTGTAGATACTGTTATTAGAACAGGAGCAAAGGTTGTTGGGCCAGTACCTTTGCCAACAAAAACGGAGAGATTCACAGTAATTAGAGGGCCACACATTGACAAAAGATCAAGGGAACAGTTTGAGTTAAAGACACATAAGAGAGTGGTTGATGTTATTAACCCAACAAGTTCAACTATTGACAGTCTCTCAAGGTTGAATCTGCCTGCAGGAGTAGGGATATCAATTAAAATGTAGCTCGTATTTACGAGGAAAACTTGTTATAATGCTATTTGTGAAAAATAAAGAAACATAGCCAGAATTTGGGAACGTTCGTTACTTTTGGGGCGCCCAGGTGGGCGCTTTAATGTTTATGGAGACTTTAATAAAAGGAAAAAAACTAAATATGACACAAATGTTTTTGGATAACGGAAAAGTTGTCCCTGCCACCATTGTTAAAACAGAGGCAGAACTTTCAGAAGAGATGCTGGATAAAAAGGTTGCTATTACAGGGTTTTCTAAAGGTAAAGGGTTTACTGGTGTTATGAAAAGATGGGGTTTTAAAGGGGGTCCGGCTACACATGGCCAATCAAATAAACCAAGGTCCGGAGGATCCATTGGATCCCAGACTCCGGGCAGAGTCCTTAAGGGGAAAAAGATGGCTGGTAGGGTAGGAAATGAAAAGGTTACAATCAAAGGCCTCAAAATTTTAAAAGTAACTCCCGAAAAAGGGGAGTTTATGGTTTCTGGCCCGTTGCCCGGCGCTAGAAATGGTAAGTTAACTATAAAAATAAATGAAAGTTAGTGTAAAAGATCAAAAAGGTAAAAAAATAGAAGAAATAACCTTGAAAAAGGAAGTGTTTGGTGTGGAAATGAACCAAGCCCTTTTGACACAGTACATTAGAGTTTTTTTGGCAAACCAAAGACAAGGAACCTCTTCTGCCAAGACTAGAGCTGAAATTTCTGGTGGAGGTAAAAAACCGTGGAAACAGAAAGGAACAGGCAGGGCGAGAGCAGGTTCTTCAAGAAGCCCACTTTGGAGGCACGGTGGAATAACTCACGGACCAAAACCAAAAAGCTGGAGGCTAGAGATGCCAAAAAAAATGAAGAAACTTGTCATGAAAGTTGCACTTTCTCAAAAAGCGAAGGAAAAAGAAATAACAGTATTAGACAAACTTACTTTTAAAAAACCTAGCACCAAAGATATGGCAGCTATGTTTAAAAAACTAAAACTAGAAGGTAAAAGTATATTGGTTGTAAAAGAGAAAAACGAAAGTGTGGCAAAAAGTGCAAGAAATATTCCTGAGGTTACCACGGCTTTAGTTAGTAATGTAAATGCCTTCGAAATTATAAAAAATAAAAATGTGATATTTACTAAGAATGCACTTAAAGATCTGGAGAAAAAATTATGCAGTTAAATAAAGCGATAATAAAACCCATTGTAACCGAAAAAACCATGGCACTAGAGTCAGAGGGAAAATATGTGTTTAGGGTAAATATGAAAGTTTCAAAAGGTAGGATAGCAGAAGAAATTGAGAAATTATACAAAACTAAAGTTGACTCTGTTAGTACTATGATTATGCCGGGCAAAAAGAGAAGAGTGCCCAAAACAAGTAGGTTTATAAAAACCAAAAAATGGAAAAAAGCTGTTGTGCAGTTGAAAGAAGGGGAAAATTTAGATATTTATAGTAACAAATGATAAAAACGTATCGTCCAACAAGTCCAGGAATAAGAGGTAGGAAAACTTTGGTAAGGGATGTGGACAAAAAGCGCCCAGAAAAGTCACTGACCAGACCCCTAAAAGGATCCGTAGGTAGAAGCAAAGGGAGGATATCCACAAGACACAGGCAGAGAGGTACAAAAAAGTTTTATCGAATAATTGATTTCAAAAGAGATAAGTTTGATATTCCCGGTAAAGTAGCTTTCATTGAACATGATCCAAATAGAGGTTGTGATATTGCTTTAATAAATTACGCAGACGGTGAAAAAAGATATATTCTTGCCCCAGAAGGATTGAAAGTTGGTACTGAGATCATGTCAGGTCCTAAATCTCCCCTATCTTTGGGTAACGCTCTCCCTATTGCTGATATTCCGGTAAGTACTAGAATTCACAATGTTGAACTTAATCCAGGAAGAGGTGGTCAAATGGCACGTGGGGCTGGTAACTATGCCACAATCATGGCAAAGGAAAGTCCCTATGCAAACATAAAACTTCCAAGCGGAGAAGTTAAAAAAGTGCAATTAAAATGTTATGCTACCATTGGCGAATTAGGAAATGCAGACTTGAGACATGCTCGAGCTGGAAAAGCTGGTAGAAGAAGGCATTTGGGTTGGAGACCGGCGGTACGTGGAGTTGCCATGGGTACCGACGCACACCCACATGGGGGTTCCTATTCAGATACAGGTATTGGTATGCCTTCTCCAAAAACCCCTTGGGGTAAAAAGACACGTGGTAAAAAAACTAGGAAAAGGAAAAATACTGATAAATTTATTGTTACAAGAAAGGTAAAAAGATGAGTAGATCACTAAAAAAAGGAATATACGTTGATGAGAAACTAATGGCTAAAGTAAAAAAAGTCAAAGAAAGTGGAAGTAGAACACCAATTAAAACCTGGTCCCGAAGATCCACAGTAACACCAGACATGGTGGGATTAACGTTTGAAGTTCACAACGGCAAAATACATATTCCAGTGCTCGTAAATGAGGCAATGGTTGGTCACAAATTAGGAGAGTTTGCCCCTACAAGAACTTTTAGGGGACATTCCTCTAAAAAGAAAATATAAAAATGGAAAAAGCGCAAGTTTATGCAAAACATAATAATGCCCGAATATCTGCAAGAAAAGTGCGGGTAGTTATGGATTTAGTACAAGGAAAAAGTTTGATGGAAGCAAAAAAGATTTTGGCTTTTGATTCCACAAAGGCTGCAAAAATGATTTTGAAAGTGGTTAAATCTGCGGAAGCTAATGCTCAAAATAATTTGAGTTTAAGCTCTGGAGGTTTGATTATTTCAGATATTTATGCCAACGAAGCCCAAACGTTAAAAAGATGGAGAGCGGCTACAAAAGGCAGAGTAAACCCAATTTTTAAGAGAAGTTGTCATATTGTAGTTGGTTTAAAGGAGGTTAAAAAGGAGTAATATGGGTCAAAAGATACACCCGTATGGGTTTAGATTAGGAATATCAAAAGATTGGAAATCTCGCTGGTTTGCAGATAAAAAGTCATATGCCAAGCTAGCTTATGAAGACCAGCAAATTAGAAAATTTCTAAAAGATAAGCTTAGTGAGGCTGGTTTAAAAACAATCGACATAGAAAGATCTGTTAATGATATTCAAATTACAGTAAAAGTTTCAAAACCCGGTTTAGTAATTGGTAGGGGAGGTTCTGGAATTGAGGCTATAGAAAAGGAGCTTAGGTCACTAACAAATTCAAAGGTAAAGATTACCGCAGAGGAGATAAAAACCCCAGAGGTTGAAGCGGAGCTCGTAGCACAGTATATTTCCAGGCAGCTTAAACGTAGAATTCCTGCTAGAAGAATAGCTAACTCAGCTGTCAATACCGCTATGGATAAGGGAGCTAAAGGAATTAAAATTCAAATTAAGGGGTTGCTTAGTGGAAGTAATACTATTGCAAGAACTGAAACTTTCAGAAATGGTCCGGTACCGCTTCAGACCTTAAGAGCAAATATTGATTACGCGCAGTTAGATTGTAAGTTGTTGTACGGGGTTGTAGGCATCAAAGTCTGGATCTACAAAGGGGAATTGGAGATATAAAAATATGTTAATGCCAAGAAAAGTTAAATATCGTAAGCATCAAAGAGGAGGGAATAAGGGTATAGCTACTCGTGGCGCTTCTATTTCCTTTGGAGAATTTGGGTTAAAAGCCGTGGATAGGGGCTTACTAACTTCAAGACAAATTGAGGCTGCTAGAAAGGCCATTGCCCATAAAACAAAAAGAGGGGGAAAACTTTGGATTAGGGTTTTTCCAGACAAATCTGTATCCAAGAAAGCCCAAGAAACAAGAATGGGAAGCGGGAAGTCAGCCCCTGACCACTATGCTGCAGTAATCAAGCCTGGAAAGATTATTTTTGAAATTTCTGGTATTCCAGAGGAACTTGCCAAAGCTGCTTTCAAGAGAGCCTCGGATAAATTACCTATGAAAACCAAATTTGTAGCAAGGGATTCACTATGAAAGATTTACAAAAAGAACTAAAAAGTAAACAAAAAGAACTTGAAGATGTGGTAGCAGCGGTGTATAAAGGCAAAGAGAAAAATGTGAGCAAACTAAAGTTTTTAAGAAAAGAGGTAGCAAGAGTAGTTACAAAGATTTCTATGGAGAAGAAAAATGTCTAAAAAAAGATTTACTGGAAAAGTAGTGTCAACAAAAATGGAGAAGACAGCGGTCATTGCTGTCGAAACCCCAAAGAGACACCCAGTTTACAAAAAATTAATAAAAAACACCAAAAAGTTTAAAGCCAGGGATGAGATTGGGGTAAAGGTTGGAGATGTAGTTACTATTGAGGAATGTGTTCCTTTTAGTAAAACTGTTAAATGGAAAGTTGTGGAGAATAAGTAAATGGTTCAAGTAGGAACGGTACTAAAAGTTGCAGATAACTCTGGTGCAAAGAAACTAAAGCTAATTGGTATTCCCGGGAGTTCCAAGAGGAGATTTGCTAGTATTGGGGATGTGGTAACCGTAGTTGTTAGTGGAGCTAGTTCCACGGGGGTGGTCAGTGACCACTCTATTGTAAAAGGCCTTATGGTAAGAGTCAAAAAAGAAGTGAGAAGAAAAGATGGAAGTTACGTAAGATTTGATGATAATGCAGCTGTAATTATAAGTAAAGACGGAAATATGCTTGGTACCAGGGTTTTTGGACCGGTGGCAAGAGAAGTGAGGGATAAAGGTTATTTAAAAATAGCTAGTTTGGCAAAGGAAGTTTGGTAAAAAATGAAAATACGTAAAAAAGATACAGTACAGGTAATAAGTGGAAAGCATAAGGGCAAGAAAGGCGTTGTCCTAAAAGTATTTCCCGAGAAGGGAAGAGTGTTAGTTGAAGGTATAAATTTGGTAAAAAAGCACGTCAAGCCAGGTGCAGTATCCAAAGAAGGTGGAATTATTACCAAAGAGCTACCCATTAACGTTTCCAATGTGATGTATTTTGACAGCAAATCTAATAAACCCGTTAAATTAGGTTCTAAGATTATTGACGGTAAAAAATATAGGGTAAATAAAAAAAGTGGAGAGGTGTTAAAAAATGACTAGATTACAAGAAATATACAAAAAAGATATAGCGCCAAAAATGCAAAAAGAGTTTGGTCTCAAAAGTATTATGGCAGTTCCAAGACTTCAGAAAGTTGTAGTAAATACAGGAATTGGCGATTTTAAAGATAATAAAGACGCAATTGAAAGTTTTGTAAATGAATTAGGGCAGTTGTTGGGACAAACCCCGCACCCCAGAAAAGCAAGGTTATCAGTAGCTGGATTTAAGATTAGAAAAGGAGATGTTGTAGGATACAGTGCAACTTTAAGAAGAGACAAAATGTGGGCATTTTTTGACAAGCTTGTGAGTATAGCTATCCCTAGAATTAGGGATTTTAGGGGTTTAAATCCCAATTCCTTTGATGAGGCTGGAAACTACAGCTTTGGAATAACTGAACACGTAATTTTTCCGGAGGTTAATCCCAACACTATAAAAGGAGTGAGAAGTCTGCAGGTTACAATTGTTAGTTCAAGCAATGACAAAAAGTTAAATAAAGCATTATTAAATTATTTAGGCATGCCGTTTAAAAAAGAGGCATAAAGTGCTATAGTAGCGACTGTTTATGGCTAAAGAAGCGTTAATACAAAAACATAAGAGAGGAAACTTCAAATTCAAAGTTAGGGCCTATAATAGGTGCCGACTTTGCGGTAATCCTAGAGGTTATATGAGAAGGTTTGAAATTTGTAGGAAGTGTTTTAGGGAGTTGGCTCACAAAGGAGAACTTCCTGGAGTAAAGAAAGCAAGTTGGTAAAAATATGAGTATAGATAGATTGTCAAACATGTTAAGTTCAATCAAAAACGCCGTCATGGCGGGGAATAGTTTTATTGAGACAGTTCACTCTAAGGAGTGTGAGTCAGTTGCGAAAGTGCTGAAAAGTGCTGGGTTTTTGAGTGAGGTAAAGTCCTTTAAGACCAAGGGAAAAAAACACAAAGGCTTAAGACTGGAACTTGCAAAAGAAGGTGATGACTTCAAAATATCAGACGTCAAAAGGATCTCTAAACCCGGAAGAAGACTATATATGAAGGCAAGAGACATTAGACCAGTTTCAGGAGGATTTGGAATTTTGGTGCTTTCTACTTCCAGGGGAATTATGGAGGGCATGCAAGCCAAACAAAAGAAGTTAGGTGGAGAAATTTTGTGTGAGGTATCCTAATGTCTAGAATTGGAAAATTACCAATTGAATTGCCTGAGGGCGTAACAGCAGAGATTTCCAAAGGCTTTATAACTGTGAAAGGCCCAAATGGTGAGTTAAAGCAAGAAATAAGACCAGAAATTAAGGTTGAGGTTAAGGATGGGATTATAGAGGCTTCTATTGGGGAAAAGTCCAAAGAAGCAAAGGCTTTTTGGGGAATGACCAGAGCACTTATTGCAAATATGGTAGGTGGTGTTACCAAGGGATATGAGAAAAAACTGGAGTTGGTTGGAGTTGGGTATAGGGTAGCCAAGGCTGATGAGGGAATTACTTTAAGTTTAGGGTTTTCCCACCCGGTTGAGTATTCTCCTCCAGAGGGAGTAAAACTCGAAGTTGTAGATAACAAAAATATTACAATAAAGGGAATTGACAAACAGCAGGTTGGTCTTGTGGCCGCAAAAATTAGATCGTTTAAAAAACCTGAGCCCTATAAAGGAAAAGGGATTAAATATATAGACGAAATTGTAAAAAGGAAGCCAGGTAAGGCAGGTAAAATCTGATGAAAGTTAAATTAAGAAAAACAAATAAAGAAAGAAGAGAGCTAAGGGTAAGAAAAAAGATTTCTGGCACAGCAAAAATCCCTAGAATTTCTATTTTTAAATCAAATAAATATGTTTACGCTCAACTTATTGATGACGTTAAGGGAAAAACACTAGTTACCGTAAAGGGAAGTGGAAATATGGAGGGCGGGTTAAAAGTTGGAGAAGAGTTAGCAGCAGAGGCGAAAAAGAAAAAAATTAAAGATGTAGTTTTTGATAGAAGTGGATATAAATATCATGGTGTTGTGAAAAATGTGGCAGAAGGTGCTAGAAAAGGAGGCTTGAAATTATGATTAAATCAGGATCTGGCTTTGTACAAACCAAAGAATTTGAAGAGCGCGTTTATCAGATAAAAAGAGTTTCCAAAAAAACTACTGGAGGAAATGCTATTGGGTTTACAGCGCTGATTGTGATAGGAAACAAAAATGGGAAAATTGCGGCGGCATTAGGAAAGTCAAGGGACGTTTCAAAAGCAATTCAACAGGGTATTTCCAAAGCTAAGCAGAACATTGTTAAAATAAATCTTTCTGGTTCCACTATTCCGCATGAAGTTAATCATAAATATGCTGCTGCGAGGGTGCTTCTAAAACCAGCACCTGAAGGTTCCGGTATTATTGCGGGAGGTGCGTTAAGAACAGTTTTGGAGTTGGCTGGCGTAAAGGATGTATCTGCAAAAATGCTTGGTTCAAGCAATAAGTTGTCAAATGTTAGGTGTACAATTGAAGCTTTGGAGAAGTTGAAGAAGGTAGGAGGGAGGGAGAAAGAAAAAGAGATTGCCACACCTACAAAGCAGGTTCGCAATGACAAGGTGGAGAAGAAAAAAGTAGTAAAAAAAGTGGTGAAAAAGGTGAAAAAGGTTGCAAAAAAGGATAAAAAATGAAATTACATGAGTTAATTAGTATAAAAAGACGTAAGAAAAAGAAACTTGGCAGGGGTTATGGTAGTGGTAAAGGAGGGCATACTGTGGGGAGAGGAACAAAAGGCCAAAAGGCACGTTCCGGAAAAAGTATTCCGGTTGGTTTTGAAGGCGGTCAGGTTCCTTTGTATAAGAAAATTCCCAAGAAAAGCGGTTTTAGAAACCCAACCTCCAAAGATGTTATTTCGGTACCACTTGCAAGATTGAATATTTTTAAAAATGGTGAGGAAGTGATTCCACAGAGTTTGGTAGAGAAAGGTTTCTTTAAAAAATTACCAAAAGACGATGTTAAAATTTTAGCGGTTGGAAATTTACACAAAAAGATAAAACTAAAAGGGTTTAAATTTAGCGCAAAGGCAAAGGAATTAATAGAGAAATCTGGTTCAGAGATTTTGAAATGAATAAGTTATTAAAAAATCGTGAGGTTCGTAACAAGATTTTATTTTCGTTATTTGCAATTGCAATTTTTCGCTTTTTAACAAGAGTTCCTGTTCCCGGAGTAGACTTGGAGGCAGTTAAGTCCTTTTTGTCTGGGAGTGCGTTTTTTAGTATGTTTGATTTGTTCAGTGGTGGAGGATTCCAAAATTTTTCTATAGTTACACTTGGGTTGGGGCCATACATTAGTGCTTCTATTATTGTGCAAATGTTTTCCAAAATTATCCCCTCTCTTGAAGAACTTATGAAAGAGGGAGAAGCTGGAAGAGAGAAGATTAACCTGTATACCAAGCTTTTAACAGTACCTTTGTGTTTAATTCAGGGTTATAGTGTTTACTTTTTGTTAAATAGGCAGGGGATTATAGAGAAGCTGCCTGCTTTGGGCTTAACCACGCTTCTATTTACATTAATTGGTGGTTCAATGATTTTGATTTGGCTTGGTGATTTGGTTACAGAATACGGTGTTGGGCAGGGAATTTCTCTTCTTATTTTTGCTGGGATTGTTAGCAGATTGCCTCAAGGGGTTATTAATTTCTTGGATCTTTTAAACACCCAAGGTTTGATTATAGTCTCGGCGTTTTTAGTTTTGGTAATAGTTATTATTGCAGGAGTGGTTTTGGTTAATGAGGGGACAAGAAATATTCCGCTTGAGTATGGGAGAAGGGGAGTGCGAACCCAAAAAGTTACTAATACCTTACCAATTAAGATTAACCAAGCTGGAGTTATGCCTATAATTTTTGCTGTGGCTTTGGTGCAAGTTCCATCAATTTTAGGTGGTCCGCTTCAGGTTGCGTCAAATCCTTTTTTACAAAAATTTGGGTTTTTCTTATCAAGTAATTTTAGCCCCCAGACCCTTTTATATAATTTGTTGTATTTTCTACTGGTTTTTGGGTTTACCTTCTTTTACACCTTTTCTCAATTTGACCCAGAAAAAATTGCAGATGATGTAAAAAAGAGAGGTGGCTTTGTCCCAGGTATTAGGCCGGGGCGCACTACCTCCAAATTTTTAAAAGACATAGTTTTGAAACTTACTTTAGTGGGCGCACTTTTTCTAGGTCTCATTGCAATTTTGCCTTATATTATTTCTTCCACAACGGGTATTGCAAATTTAACTGTAGGGGGTACGAGTTTGTTAATTATGGTTTCGGTTGTTTTGGATACAATTCGCCAAGTAGAGTCTATGCTAGTAACTAGAAATTACCAAAGTTTCTTAGATTGAAAGGATCTATATGCTTGATAAATTAAAGGATGCAAACAGTTTGAGAAAGGCTCAGTCTCAAATTAAAAAGGAGATGGAGCAAATTTATGTGACAGAGGAGTCACGTGGAGTGACAATTCGTGTGAGAGGGGATAAGAAGATAGATTTTTTAGAGATTGAAGGGGAGGAAAATAAGGAACTTAGAGACGTGTTAAATAAGGCTTTTAAGAAGGTGGATAAAAAGGTGGAGAAGCAGATGCGTGGCCAACTCGGCGACCTCGGCTTCCCTGGACTTTAATGCCATAGAAAAATTGGTACACTAATATTATGAAAATACTTTTAATGGGGGCGCCGGCAAGCGGAAAAGGAACAGTAGGAAAAAAATTAAGTGAGTATTTGAAGCTACCCCTTGTTAGTGTTGGTCAACAATTACGCAATGTTCCTAAAGAATCAGTTTGGTATGAAATGATTCACAAGGAAATGGATAAAGGAAATCTTGTTCCTAACGACATTATTGGAAGGTTACTGGAAGAAGCTATTTCCGAAGAAAAATATCAAAATGGATATATTTTGGATGGTTGGGGACGCCGAATGAGTGATTTAGAGCAGTTTGATCCTAAACCTGACGCGGTAATCCACATCACAATATGCGAAGAAACTGCCATTGAGAGAACTAAGAAGCGAGCTGAACTAGAAAGCAGGAAAGACGACTCCCTAGACATTTTAAAAACCCGTTTTGAATTATACAAAACGCTAACAGTGCCTGTTGTAGATATGTACGAAAACCAAGGAATATTATTAGAGATTGATGGGGAAGGAACGAAAGATGAGGTTTTTGAACTGGTTAAGGAAAGTTTACTGACTTTTACTCAAAAATAATCCTGCAATTAACTTATAAGTTGGGAAACCACGCTTTTTCCGCTACTTATCCTGTTTTTGTTTTGGAGTGATATAATTTTAAGGTAATGCAAGCATACTCGCCAAACAGAGAAGTAGAAGCAATAAAAAAATATCGTTTCATATATCATTTTTTACCTCACCCCGAGCAAAGAAAACGGGCTAGGTTATTGTCTCTAAACGCTCTTTTGGGCTACGTACTCCTGCTTGTAGTTCTTCTTGGGTTTTTTAGGCTTGTACCAAGGTATCTCCCAGGAATATTAGGTTACGCATCAAATATTAGTACTTCCGATTTACTAAGATACACCAATAAAGAAAGAGAAGAGGCCGGACTTGGAACCTTGGAATTTAACCCCACTCTTTCCAAAGCCGCTGCTCAAAAGGCTAAACACATGTTTGAAAATAATTATTGGGCTCATGTTTCCCCTGATGGTACCGAACCTTGGGATTTTATCTTATCTTCTGGTTATGACTACATCTACGCTGGGGAAAACCTAGCCAAAAACTTTTCTAACTCAAAAAGTGTGGTAGAAGCATGGGTTCAATCCCCAACCCATAGAGAGAACCTCATGAACCCAAATTATGAAGAAATTGGATTTGCTGTAGTGAATGGGGTTTTAGATGGTTATGAAACAACCCTAGTAGTACAAATGTTTGGTAAAGGTAGGAGCCCAGCCTATTTGGCAGAAGTCCCTGTGGTGGAAGAAGCTTTTCCAGAAGTAAATAGTGTACAAATAGAAACGGTAGGAGAGCCCGTTGTTACAAGCCCAGTTCTGGATGTTAGACAAGTCTCTAGGTCGACAACATTCTTATTTGGCGGGTTTTTGGTAACATTATTCTCCTTGGACCTTTGGTACTCAAAGAAACACAAAATTCTTAAAGTTTCTGGACATACCCTAGCCCACTTGCTGTTTCTCATTGTAGTATTAGGTAGCGTACTCATTTCTGTTTTGCCTGGAGCTATTTTATGAACTTCAAGACTTATAAAACAGTTGAATATGCCGCCTTGGTCATATCAGTTATAGGATTTATATTTTTGTTTTGGAATTTCAGATTTGATCCTCCTTCTCTTAGGGTTATTTCCACACTTGGCTCATTTGGTTATGTAACCTGGGGAGTCATCCACCACTACTTAGAAAAAAGACTAACTCGCTTGGTCGCCATGGAGTATATACTTATAGGTTTGGTAGCTAATTTAATACTGCTTATAGTCATCGGTAATTAAGATATGAAAATTGTAATTGTGATACCAACCTACAATGAGGCCGAAAATGTTGGAAGGTTGTTACCTCTAATACTTAAAGAAACCGAAAACTTTTCTCACCACGAAATTAATATTTTAGTAGTAGATGACAGTTCTCCTGATGGAACTGCGGATATTGTTTCCGATTTGAGTCAAGAATACAAAAATATTCACCTTTTACTAAGGAAAGAAAAGGAAGGACTTGGGGCAGCGTATATTCATGGATTCAAATACGCTATGGAGAATATGGGAGCTGAAGCAGTTATTGAAATGGATGCTGACTTTCAACACGATCCCAAAGACCTTCCAAAGCTAATTGAAGAGCTTGACAAAGGTGCGGACTATGTTATTGGATCCCGTTTTATAGAAGGTGGAAGCATTCCAAAAGAATGGGCTTTTTATAGAAAGTTTTTGAGTGTGGTTGGGAACATTGTCTCTAAAATGGTTTTGGGTGTTTTTAACATTAATGACTTTACCACTGGCTTTAAGTTGACCAGGGTCGAAGGTTTCCTAAACCGGGTTGACTTAGGGGCTGTTAATTCCAAAGGCTTTGCTTACAAGATAGATCTACTTTATAAAATGAGCCAACTTGGAGCCAAAATATGCGAAGTTCCAATTAAATTTGGCCTCAGAGGTCAGGGAGACTCCAAAATGGAAAGAGATAACGCAATAGATTCCCTTAAAGTGATCATATTGTTACGAATTAGGAGGCATTTAAGCTTTTTGAAATTTGTTGTAGTTGGTTTTATTGGTTTGTTTGTAGATAGTACTAGTTTTAATATATTAAGGATTACACCTCTGGGTTCAGATACAGCTTCGTACGCCTCGGGGCTTATAGGTATGTTAACCACTTATACACTTAATAACTTGTGGTCTTTTGGTGATAGAAAAATAGAAAAGAATAGTAAAAAAATAATAAGCTTTATTGTATACTGTGTGTCTTCATACATCCCCATTATTTTTAGGTCTTGGTTAATTGGGTATAGCACCACTAGATTTGGAGACACCTTCGTAACTTCTAATTTAGCGTTCTTTGTTGGAATATTTATAGGCCTGATCTGGAATTATGCGGTTTACAGCAGGTTGATTTGGAAGAAAAATGTTAAAATAGGTTGATATGCTTGAGTACTCGATTGTTATTTCCGCCTATAATGAGGCGAAAAATATAACCGCCTCCCTAACACAAATCACCTCTTTTATGAGGACATTCGCAAAGGAATTTGAGATTGTAATTGTGGATGATGGAAGCGAAGATGATACAGCGAATCTTGTCGAGAGCTATGCTAAAGAAAACCCAGAAGTAAAATTGCTAAGGAACAAGCATAAAGGAAAGGGCCCCGGAATTTATGCTGGAATTATGGCCGCTGAGGGAAAATTTATATATATGGCCGATGCAGACCTTTCAACTCCAATTAGTGAGATAAAACGCCTGGCTAATTGGATTATTGAACATGAATTTGATATTGTTATTGCCTCAAGAGAAGGCTTGGGAGCAAAAAGAATAAAAGAACCCTTATACAGGCATTTGATGGGAAGAGTATTCAATTTTTTTGTCCGAGTAATCGCATTGCCTGGAATCCAAGATTCTCAATGTGGTTTCAAACTATTTAAAAAAGAGGCTGCAAAGGAGATATTTGAAAAACTCAGTATATACGGAAAAGATGCCCCCGAAATTTCTGAAGCTTATCTTGGTGCTTTTGATGTTGAGGTTTTATATATTGCCAAAAAACTTGGTTATAAGATAAAAACGGTGCCAGTTGAATGGACATATATGCCAACAGAGAGACTTAACCCAATTAAAGACTCCATTTTGATGCTAAGAGATGTTATAAAAGTCCGCCTTAATGATAGAAAGGGAGTATACTTATGAATTTAGCAGTTATCGGGACTGGTTATGTAGGTCTTGTAGGTGCTGCGGTTTTTGCTGATTGGGGTAATAATGTCGTTGGAGTAGACATAGATAAGGAGAAAATAGAAAAAATAAAGTCTGGAAAAATGCCCATTTATGAACCAGGTCTCAAAGAGATTGTCATGGAGAATATAAAAAGTGGAAGATTGAAGTTTACTACCTCTTTAGCTAGAGGTACAAGAGACGCTGAGGTGGTTTTTATTTGTGTAGGAACACCTCAAGGGGATGATGGTACTGCGGATCTTGGGGCAGTATGGGATGTAGCAAAGGAGATTGGCAAAAATCTAAATGGATATAAAGTTATAGTGGTTAAAAGTACGGTTCCAGTAGGTACAAATGAACAGGTCAGAAAAATTATTGAAGAGAACTTAAAAACCAAGGCAAAGTTTGATGTTGTTTCTAACCCAGAGTTTCTAAGAGAGGGGTATTCTATTGAAGATATGCAAAACACGGACAGAACAGTGGTTGGAGCCGATTCAAAAAAAGCTATGAGAATTATGAAAAAGCTATATGATCACCTTAAAGCTCCCTTTTTAGAGTGTGATTTGAGGTCTGCCGAGATGATTAAATATGCCTCAAATGCTTTTTTAGCTACTAAAATCTCTTTTATAAATGAAATTGGTCAGCTTTGCGAACGTGCTGGTGCAGATGTATCGGTTGTAGCAGAGGGAATGGGCTTGGATAGTCGAATTGGGCCAAGGTTTTTGTATGCTGGTTTGGGTTACGGAGGAAGTTGTTTTCCAAAAGATGTAGCTGCTTTGTATAGAACTTCCACTGATCAGGCATATGACTTTAAGTTATTAAGAGGTGTAATGGAAGTTAATGAAATACAAAAATTTTACTTTATAAAAAAGGTTAAGTCATATTTTGGAAATAATTTGGTTGGTAAAACCCTTGCCTGTTTGGGGCTGTCTTTTAAGGAGAATACAGATGACGTCAGAGAATCAGTTTCTATTGAGTTTATACGCCTTTTGAGAGGTTTGGGTGCAAAAATAAGGGTGTTTGACCCCGAAGCTACAAGAAACGCCAAAAAGATATTGGGAAGTGAAAATATAACGTACTGTGCAGAAGAATATGAAGCAATGAAGGGCTCGGATGCGCTATTTATACTAACAGAGTGGAAGGAATTTGCTGGCTTGGATTTAAAAAAGGCTAAAAAATTACTAAAAACTCCAGTCATTTTTGATGGTAGGAATCTGCTAGATAAGAAGGAGGTACAATCTGCTGGATTTACCTATTTTGCTGTTGGGAGGCCTACAAACGCACTTGTTGAGCAAGAAGACAGGCAAATTAGAAAATCTTTCGCTATTTTAAGTAATGGAAACCAATAAAAAGAGAATAATTATATTTTTGCCAAAGTTTCCGAAACTTACGGAGACGTTTATTGAACGAGATATTTCCAAACTTGTAGAGTTAGGAAATTTGGATGTAAAGGTGCTATTTTTAGAAAAAGGAGAGGGCAAAATGTCCGAATTTTCCTCTTCTGTTTCTGAGGAGGCCCGTCTTACTTGGTGGGATTCTTTTTGTGCACTGAGGTTTTTTGTAACCAAGTTTGGACGGGTTTTTGAGGTATTTTTTCTAATAAAAAATGTGTATCTATTTCTCAAATCTGTGGGTTACGCACAAGTTTTTTCTAAATACAATCCGGATGAAATTCACGCTCATTTTATGAGTGAACCTTCCACTATTGCTATGGGAGCTGCCACAATTTTGGGAGTTCCTTTTAGTATAAATGCACACGCTAGAGATGTAACAGAATATCCAACTCTGGAGGAAGAAAAAGTTAAAAGAGCAAAATTTATTACAGTTTGTAACACAAATGTGTTTGAAGTTTGCAAAAATTTTATTCCAGGGGCTAAAAATATTTTCAAAATTTATCATGGCGTGAGCAGGGCAGAGTTATTTAGCTCTCCCCTAACAATAGTTAAGCCAAAAAGACCAGTTATTTTTAGTGGGGGTGCACGTTTGGTAGGAAAAAAGGGTCACAAATACCTAATTGAGGCAGCGGAGATATTAAGTGATAAGAATTATGATTTTGAGGTACATATAGCAGGGGGTGGGCCCCTGCATAAAGAGCTACAAAATCAGGTGAAAAGCTCAGGTTTGGGAGATATGGTGTTTTTTCATGGGGGTGAAAAGGGAGTTCCTTTTGATACGGTTTCTCAGTATTACAGAATTGCAGATATTTTGGTGTCTCCTAATATTGCATTAGAGGAGGGGGATGTTGATGGAATACCAAATGCTCTTATAGAAGCAGCGCTAGCTAAATTGCCTATTATAACAACGGATGCAGGTAGTATTTTGGAGTTTGTGGAACATGAATTTAACGGCTTGGTGGTTCCTCAAAAGAGTTCCAAATCTTTGGCTAGTGCAATTGAGATGTTATTAAATGATGAGGATTTAAGAAGAGAGCTTGGAAAGAATGCTCAATCCAAAGCTATAAAAATGTTTGATATTGAGAGAAACGTAAGAGAGCTAGAAAAACTTCTGTTAAAATAAGATTGTGAGGATAGCAGTATTTACAAAGAAAACCACCCTGCATGAAGGCTTTGCGGGGCTAGAAACCCAAAATAAGGCTTTGGTAGAGGGTTTAGCAGCTAAAAATTACGATGTTACTGTATTTTCCCCAAAATGGAGCCTTTCTACGAATCAAGCTGAAGAAAACGGGGTAAAATACGTATTTGTAGACTGTGTCTACCGCATGGGGCCTATATTTGGATTTTTTGGAACATTCCAAAAATCTAATTGGATAAATAGGTCGGCCGAGGAGTTTGAAAAAGCTCACATAAAAGAAAAATTTGATCTTGTATTAGCCCAAAGCTCCAGTGGACTAGGTGTAATAAAGAGAAAAAAAGAGTTTGATGTTCCGGTTATCTCAATTTCACATGGCACAATAATTGGTGAGTATACCACTTTTATAAAAAGCGTGAAATTTCCTCAGGATTTGACTTTACTTATTAAGAATACAGGTTTTGTTATAAAAAACTTTTTTAGACGTCAGAGAGAGTTTGTACATAAATCAGATAAAGTAATTTGTGTTTCAAATGCTGTGAAGAATTCCTTAATTGAAGAAACCTTTGCGCCAGAAAAGAAATTTACTGTAATTCATAATGGTATAGTGCCTTTTGAAGTTGGAGATATTAAAAGAGGGAAAAAGGCCTTATACGTTGGAAGAATTGACAAAACTAAAGGATTAGATGATATTGCTGAAATTTTCCCGGGTTTAGATTATGAGGTAGATATTGTTGGAGGGGGAGATTACCTAAAAGAATTTAAGTCAAAGGTTAAAAAGTACGGCAATATTCATGTTTTAGGAAAGATGACGTACGAAGAGGTTTTAAAAAATTATTTTAGTAGTCCAGAGTACGGAGTTTTCGTATTCCCTACAAAGAGATTTGAAGGTTTTCCTATGGTTTTAGTTGAGGCTATGTTTGCTGGATTGCCTATAGTTGCATATGATATGGGTGGGGTTTCGGATGCGGTGCGAGATAACGAAACCGGTTTTCTAGTAAAAAAGGAAGATAAGGTACAATTTAAGAGTAAATTGATTGGGTTATTGGAAGATGAGGTTTTGAGAAACCAATTTTCTAGAAATGCTATGAAAATTGCAGAAGAAAATTATACAATTGATGTAATGCTTTCAAAATATATTGAAATTATAAAAAAGGTGGCTAGATGAAAATTGCAAGAATCGTATATGAGTGGCCCCCTCCTTGGGCAGGTTTAGCCCCCGCACCTTATGAAATAACTAAATCCCAAACTAAGAAGAAACATGAGGTTACAATTTTTTGTGCTCGTTGGCCAAGATCTGGAAGATTAGTAACTGTACCAGATGTTAATATCCATCATGTTTGGAGAGCTCCTTTACAGGGAACTGTGGCTCTAACCTCTGCTATTCACATATTTTTTAAATATCGTAAGTGGAGGAAGCGCAACACACCTGACATAATCCACGCACATGGGCACTTTGGAATTTGGATTTATTTGTACAGAAATTTTCTAGAAAGGTTTTTTCCTTGGTCAAAAGAGCTAAAAACCCCTATGGTTATGCATTTTCATAATACTGTAAAAGGCCGTTGGGAAAAGCTCAAGGAGGAAAAAGCCTATGTGAGTCCCATCTCAAGATTTTTAGATTGGCCCTTGGCTCAGAAGGCGGATAAATGGGCCTTAAAAGGAGCTACGGCATGTATATTCGTTTCAGAAAAGTTGAAACAGGAGGCTATCAAATATTATAAGGCTGATCCAGAAAGATGTTTTGTTATCGAATCTGGGGTAAATATTGAAATTTTTAGGTCGGCTGGATCCGAAGAAAAACAAAAAACCAGAAATGACTTGAACTTGGATCGTTACGACAAAGTAATATTAAATTTAGGAATAATGGTGGAAAGAAAGAACATCCATACTTTGATCGAGTCTTTGAGATTTCTTCCTCCAGAATATAAACTTATGCTTTTAGGTCCAGATGGAGAGGATGATGGGTATAAACTTAAATTGTTAAGTATTATTGATCAATATAATTTGGAAGAGAGAGTAATAAGGGTAGGGTACACACCCTATCCCCAAGTGCCTATTGCGTTTCAGATGGCGGATATTTTTGTCTTGCCCTCTTCGTTTGAAGGGTTCCCAAAAGTTGCCTTAGAAGCTCTAGCTACAGGTATTCCTGTTCTAGCCTCTGGTTTTGAGCCTAAATACGAGGTTCCTGGTTTTGTTAAGATTGAAAAGGCGGATCCAGAAAACTTAGCGGCTCAGATTAAAGCTGTTGTTACAAATCCACCGCAGGTTAACACTTATAAGGTTATGCATTTATATTCTTGGGATGTCAAAGCTGCCCAAATTGACAAGGTGTATGAGTTTGTTAAAAAAGCTTACGAGTAATCCTCGAACATTAATTTTTCTGTCATTTATCGTTTTGCATTTGATATTCTTAAATATTAATATTGCCGAATGGGGAGATACCTACCGAATTTTACGTGCGTCTGAACATGTGAGGGAAGGTTCGTATCCAACCAATGAGAAACGTCCCCCGCTGTTTTCTACTTTACTTGCCATTCGACCGAAGAATGTGGATCCAATTTTATGGGGGAGGGGAGTAATGTTGGGAATTAGTTTTTTAACACTTTGGTTTTTTGACAAGCTAAATGATAAATTACAGTTTCCAAATGATAAAAAAATTCTCGCCCTTTTACTTTTTATTCTTAATCCAGTTTTATTGTATTGGTCTTTGAGGATTTATGCAGATATTCCTTTTTTATTGTTTACTCTTATCGCTTTTTACCTTTTTTACAACAGAAATCACCCTGGTCTAATCGGAATTGTTGTTGGTTTGGCGACCCTAACTCGTTTTGAGGGTTATTTATTGGGCTTTGCAATTGGCTTGCACTTTTTAATACAAAAAAATTGGAAATATTTAATATATTTTGGCATGGCTAGCTTAATAACTTTGTTGCCTTGGTTTATGTTTAGAAATCCGCTAACTTCCTCTTATTTTGAAGAACCTGCAAACAGAGTTTATAACTTTAAAATGCTTTGGACTTATTTCGCAAGCTTGGTTTTTGCTTTTGGATTTGTGTCAGCAACTGGCTTACTAAATTTCAAAAAAGTATCAAAAAAACACTTTGGGATAATTGTTTTTGTTATTCTTGATCTACTTTTAGCACTTTTATGGCCAGCAGCAATCCCGAGACTACTTGTTCCAGTGTTACCATTTTTGATTATTTTAATTGCAGATGGAGTTGGTAATCATTTTAAAACGAGTAGAAAAAACTTGTTGTTTGTTATTTTAAATTTAACACTCTTAATTTTTTTCATTGTTTCTCAGTATTTTCTCAAATTACAATTTTTAATTTTGTTTAAATATGTATTTTTAGTGGTTGTGATTTTACAAATTTTTGTTTTAGGGGCCCTGTATTTCAAAAAGAAACACCTTTTTTTCGGCCTAGTAACAGCCTCCATGCTAACCTGGTCTATTTCTACCATTATTTTGCATAAAGATATTTTTATTGCGGTCAAAAATGGTGCAGAATATGCCGCCAAAAATACAACCGGTAAGATTGCCTACAACGACGTAAGTAGTGTTTCGGATTGGTACCTAAAAGACCGTGGTTTTTATCTAAATTTGGATGTTAAGGAAAATAGAGAATATACTACTCTATTGGAAAAAGATGTAGATTTCTTACTTATAACCAATGAGCACAATCCCACAATGGAGTTGGATATTGTAAAAAGACCCTACTTGGGAGAAGTTAAAGAATTTAGATATAATGTTAGAGGCACAGAATTTTTTACAAAAATTATTGAGGTCAGGAAATAAATTATGAAAAAGGTCCAAAAACTATCAATAGTAATACCAATTTATAACGAGAGGGATACTTTTAGAAAGCTATTGAAAAAAGTCAAAGCAGTAAAGCTAGACGGTATAAAGAAAGAGTATGTTTTGGTAGACGACATGTCTACTGACGGTACGCGGGATATTTTGGAGAAACTTCAGAAGGAGGATAAAGATCTCAAGATTTTTTTTAAAGATAAAAACACAGGCAAGGGATTTACCTTAAAAGAAGGCTTTAAACATACTACGGGGGACCATGTAATAGTACAAGATGCGGATTTGGAGTATGAGCCGGAAGAATATAAAAAATTACTAAGAACTTTGGAGGAGGAGGATGTTGATGTGGTTTATGGTTCAAGATTTTCCGGAAATTATGAAGATATGTCAAATCTGCATTATTTTGGAAATAAACTTTTAACTTTAATAACAAATGTATTTTTCGGCGTAATGCTCACGGATATGGAAACCTGTTACAAACTTTTGCCCGGTGAATTTGTCAGAAAAATAGATATAAAATCCCCAAGATTTAATTTTGAACCGGAAATTACAGCTAAAATTCTCAAGAGCGGAATGAGAATTAAGGAGGTGCCAATCTCATACAAAGGGAGAACACACAGTGAAGGTAAAAAAATAACTTGGAGAGATGGTGTTTCCGCTGTCACTACTTTAATTAGATTTAGGTTTTTTGACTAAAATGATAAAAATTATCAGGAAAAATTTTTGGTTGATTTGTTTGGGTTTATATTCCCTTTTGATTTTACTTGTAAATATTCGAATAAATACCTTTAGATACCATAATTTTGACTATGGAAAATTTGATCTTGGAAATATGACTCAAATGGTATGGAACGTAACTCAAGGCAATGGCTTAATGCTTACAGATTATTTTGGAACTAATTTACCCAGATGGGCGATGAGCCATGTGGACCCAATTTTGTATCTGTTTGTGCCTTTGTTCGCAGTTTTTCCACATGCACTTACTTTAGTTTATTCCCAGCTTATTCTAGTTATTTTCTCTTCCATTTTGATTTATAAAATTGCTGAGTTGCACCTAAAATCCCGTTTTGCAGCCTTTTTATTGGGGATTTCTTATTTAGTATATCCTGCGATTGGATTTTTAATTGCTTGGACCGGATTTCATGGTGTTACAGCAGTAATTCCATTTTTTCTAGGCGCTTTTTATGTGTTTGAGAAGATGTACAAAGATAGAAATTTTACTAAAGGAGGAATTACTGCATTTTGGGTTTTGACTGTTCTTACTATGATGGGCAAGGAGCAACTCCCTTTGTATATATTTTTTTGTGGGATTTTTATTTTTCTATTTAGAAATTACGAGGCTAAGAGTTTTTCGGAGCTTTTTAAAACTAAAATTGGTAGGTTGGGTTTGTGGGTTGTTGGAATTAGCGCGCTGTGGTTTTTTATGGCTTTTTTCGTGATTATCCCACTTAATGCACATTACAGGGTCGAGGGGTATCAAAAATTTGTACAATCAATTAAACTAGACGATTCTGTTGCAAGGGATGTAGCTTTACCAAACTATTTTCTCAGTAGGTATGACGAATTTGGGGACTCTTATTTGGAAATTGCCGCAAATATGCTTATTAGACCAAAAAAAACAGCAGAGGTGTTTTTTGGTGGGGATAAACTAGATAATCTGAACCGTACTTTTATGCCTCTAGTTTATTTGCCTTTAGCTTACCCCTCATTTTTTATTTTGGCAGTACCGGATTTAGCTATAAATTATTTGACTACTGCAGGCGGGATTGGTACTGCGGAGATTTCTAACCACCGAATTTCTATGATTGTTCCTATTTTATTTATTTCCACAATTTTAGGGATAAGGTATTTAAGTGCACAGTTTAAAAAATGGAAATTGCGTAAGACTGCGATTATTATTTTGGCGACACTAGTTTTGGGAACAAATGTTTATACATCTTTTAAATTTAATAATCCAGTGTATTTATGGTTATCCCAAGCAATCAAAAAGAGAGTCTTTGCAAAATCAACAGAAGAGTTAATAGGGAAGGAGTTAGAGTTGGGGGAAGTGATTAGATTATCTGAACTTGAAGGAAAAGATAGAGAGTGTGCTATAAAAATTGTAAATTTAGTACCGCCAGAGGCGTCTGTTTCAGGACCGGATTCCCTAGGAACACATTTGGCACAAAGGGAGACCTACGCGATTTTTCCAGCTCTATATAATGAGGCTGATTATGTGATTGTGGATGTTTTTGCGCGTAAGATTCTGACTATTTTAGATATTGACGTAGAGATGGTGCAGGGTTTTATTGAGGATTTAATCAAGGATGAAAATTATGCGCTGAAACTTGGTTGTGGTAATTATTTTGTGTTTCAAAGAGTTGGCCCGCATGAAAAAGAGCCCCTACTGCCTATGCAGCAAAGGTTTGAATATGATAGAAAGGTAAATTACGAGTTTTTTCAGGGTGTTACTGTAGTAGATTTTGAAGTGGAGGAAGTAGTGCAAAGGGGAAATTTAAGTAGACTTATGGTGGTTTATGATAGAGTTGGTGCAGGAGGAAATAAGAATACTACCCTTGAGGAGTATTTGATGTTCACGTCTTTTGTGCATAAAGAAACTGGGGAAATTTATCAAATGGCAAATCTTCCTTCCCATGCTATTACACGCCCAGAGGACTGGGAGAAAAGTAGGTTTTATATTGAGAATGTGGAATTTGTTTTGCCTGAGTTTGTGGACGCGGGAGAGTATATGGTTTTTGTGGGGATGGATAATAAATCTAGAACGAGGAGTATTTATCTTGGGGATGTGATTGTGGAATAAAAAATGCGGGGATAGGTGTAGGTTCCACTCTCCCCGCAAGGATCACTTTAGTTTAAGACCAGCCGCGGCCCCGTCTCCTGGCCTCTATAAGACCAAAAGTGTCATGGCCGGTGAGTTTGAGGGCGTACCTGCATTTATTATCTCCCTTTTTTACGTCGACAGTATACTTAGTTATACCCCGCGGTGGTCTGTCCTTTAGAAAGACGAAAGCTTCTGCAATAGGACAAGATTCCCCCTTACGTATAGCAAAAAACGTACAAAAGTCGGAATTGTTTCCCATCTTTCCAAAAACCACCTTATACCCTGTTCCCGCCTCGAGGTGTTTAGTAAAAGCGAACGCAGCAGCAGCCTTCGCTATCCCGAGGTCTTCGCTTTCCTTAATTTCGACTTTGTCTTTTGGAATAGTTCCTATCCTGTTCACTATATTCTCTCCTCTTTATTTTATTTGAAAACCTGATTCAATTGCTCAATTTGGATTGTATTATAGCAGATTGGGGAAAGGTGTGTAGTATAATTGATAGGTATGGGAACACTTGGAAAATGGCAAATTATTAGTTTCATTTCGCGTAGCTCAGCCATGGCTGTAGGGTTACTTCAAACCTTTGTAATTCTTAGAATTTTGAACGTTCCTGAATGGGGCATTGTTCAACTTGCCGTATCTTTGGGTGAGTCCCTTGGAATTTACCAACACTTAGGACTAGCCAGTGCCTCAAACCGTGAAATTTCCACTGCAAAAAAAGGTACAGATGTTATAAAAATATTCATAACCACAGTTTTAATACGCTACTGTATCACCATCCCCCTAGGAATTGGCCTATACATGCTTGCTCCCAAGATTGCTAGTGTTTACGGGTTTCAAGAAATTTTACTACCTCTTAAGATCTATGCTGGAGTAATCATTGTTCAGGGTATGCAAGCAATGTTAAATTCCATGATTGCTGGAACCAAAAGATTCAAAGAACTTTTTACTTTTCAAATCGTTATTGCCGCAATTAGTGTTCCAATCTACATCTTGTTTGTTTATTATTTCAAAGTTGTTGGATTTTTTTACGCTCTTATAATTCATGAATCCCTTAAATCTCTAAGCCTGTTTTTTATCGCACTTAGGCCTTATTTCAAAAAAATCACTTTCCCCACTAGGAATGAATTCAAAATTATTTTCAAAGAACTATTTTCTTTGGGAATGTCTATTTATATAGTTAAAATCTTGCTCAAATATTGGGAAAAATCCGGTCCGAACCTGATTGGTTTACTGGGAGATGCAAACATGCTTGGTTTGTACACTTTTGCCATGTTATATGGTAAAAAACTTATTCACGTCTCAGACTCAATAACAGACGTAAATTTGCCCGTTTTTTCGGAAAAATATGTTCACGATCGTAAAAACTTTAACCAAGCCTTTATGCGAAACTTCAATAAAATATTTTCATTTATAGTTTTTATTGCTTTTTCTGCCACTTTTTGGGCCCCGGAATTAATTTCGATCTTGGTAGGTGGTGATAAATATGCTGGTGCATACCACCTTTTGATGCCGCTAGTATTTGCTTTTGTTTTTTTCTCCTTAATCAATATTGTAAAATCAAGTGTGATTATCCCGGCAAAGCTAAAATTGGAAATGATTTTTGGCTTTATACTTTTGTTAGTTTCCACAATAAGCATATATTTTGTTGGTAAATCTTTTTTTTCTCCTTTAGATTCCATGGCCTACGGAATGCTTTTTGGCGGACTGCTGAGCTTTGTATTTTTTGTATATATTATAAAAGACAGGTTGAACCTGGCCTTTTTCAAATATCCACACGTTTTGGTTTTTGTTCAGGCAGTAGCTATTAGCTTGTCATGTACAAACGGAATTTTGCCCCTGAAAATTGGAAGTTACATTGTTCTAAGTGCACTCTACGCTTGGACTGCCGTACTTGCAAAACTCGTTTCTATGGAAGACGTTAGATTAGTATTATCAATGGTTAAAAGGAAGAAATGAAGAAAAACCTCCAATTAATTACTAAAATTGTTGTCAGCTCTGTTTTACTTGGCATTATTTTATGGCGTGTGGATAAACCAATGCTGGTGGAAAATATTAAGTTACTGGATTTGAGATACGTACCGTTCATTTTTATTTTAATAGCGTTAAACTATATTGTAGGTTCTTTTAGATGGAAGGCATTATTAATTCATAAAAACTCAGAACATGTGACAGTTCCGTACCTAACTTCCTTGTATTTTATTGGGGCCTTTTTTAATAATTTCATGCCAACAAGCGTCGGTGGAGATGTATACAAAGTCTATCGGCTTGGGAAGAAAAATAAGTAACACTGTGGATGCCTTTGCTGCAACCTTCATGGAAAGATTCACCGGTGTTATTGCTCTTGGCATGATATCCATTGCTGCCCTTTTTAAGTTTATGGGCTGGTGGGGGATTCTGATTTTTGTGGGATTCTGGATTGCCTTTTTTATTGGACTTAAGACCCTAAAACTTCTAGGAAATAAATTTAAAAAATTACAGGAAATTTATGAATCGTTAATTTTGTACAAAAGTCAAAATAAAGTTTTGGCCTGGTCCTTTATAACGTCGTTAATTATACAGTTTATAGCCATTGCCACCCAGTATGTGGTTTTTTTGGCCATTGGTGTTAAATTACCCATCGCCTTTTCTCTATTTATTTTCCCCATTATTACTTTGGCAGGATTTTTTATACCCTCTCTAAATGGTGTTGGCGTCCAAGACGCCCTTTACATGCAGTTTTTTCTTACGGTAGGAGTTGCTGGTCCGGTCAGCCTGAGTGCATCTGTTTTGTATCATTTGTTTAGGCTAGGTACAAGTTTAATTGGAGGGGTGCTATATGCAACGGGCAAAGGAAATTGATTTTAGAAAAGTTATTTCCCTTACTTTATTCTGTATTCTATTTCTCGTTACGAGAATTCCTGAACTAGCCACAGACTCTGTAAACCCAGATGCTGTAAATTGGCACTATCGTTCTCAGCAGTTTATGGTAGGGTTAAAAACTAGGCAATTTGAAAAAACCTTCCAACACTACCACCCCGGAGTAACCTTGATGTGGGTTGCGGGTACTGGAATAGAAGTTGTAAAGCAAGTTACAGGAATGGATACTTACACGCATTTAAATTTCACGCTTTTTCATTTTGCTGCCAAATTTATGCTAGTTTTTGCTCAAATATTCTTGAGTATTCTATTAATCTACTGGCTGTCCCGTTCTTTTAATAACTTTTACAAAAGTTTGTTTATTATTGCCCTTTTTACATTTGAACCCTTTTTTGTAGGAAATTCGCGAATGTTTCATATGGATGTGTTATTTACTTTGTTGATTTTTGGAGCGCTCATTACAGCATTTAACAAAAATTATCTATTGTCGGCAATTTTGACCTCATTTACGTTTTTAACAAGAAGTATAGGCCTTGGAGTGTTTTTGTATGTTCTTGGAATGGCTGTTCTTAAAAAAGAATCCCCGAAAAAGATGTTTTTGTACATTTTTACCTTTTTACTTACCACTTTCGTATTTTTTCCTGCACTCTGGGTGAAACCCGTAGATACTATCTCAGAAATATTTTCTGAGGGGGAACGGGTGGGGGTGAGAAAAGGCCACAGCCAAATATTTTTCGGTGAATATACCCGAGATCCCGGTGTGGTATTCTACCCTATTGTAACTGCTTTAAAAACTTCACCCTTTTTATGGGTTGGGTTGGTAGCCTACCTAACCTATCTTTTGAGGCCCAGTAAGGATAGGAAATTAAAATCTGGATTTATTTTGTATTTGGGGCTGTTTTACATAGGATATTTCCTAGTTATGACCTGGCCTAGTAAGAAACTGGACAGATATATGCTTACATTATGGCCCTTACTAGCTACCCTAGCAGTTGTGGGATTTTGGAAAATTTTTAACAAGAAAAATGTTTGGTTGTTGGCTTTTTTGTATGTGCCATTCGTTATTTACCCTTTAATTAAAAATTTTCCCTATTATTTCACATACACTTCCATTCCAGCCAATATGGCTAATAATATTGTAGGACAAAAACCTTTTGGCGTAGGTATTTTTGAACTTAGAGAATATATTCTGGATAATTATGGCCAGGTTAAACTGGGCTTTATTGATACCAAGCCAATGAAAGCCATTTATCCAAATTCCCGCGTTTTTGACATGAGAGTTGATGGTACAAGCAATTATGATTTGGTTATTTTAGCTATTAACGAGGAGTTTCCAGAAGATGTCTTAAAGAGTGGAGTGCAGTTTACTAAAGATGGTATGGTTAGTATTAATGGGCTGAATTACTGGACTATATATGTTAAAGAAAATTGATCACAAATTACTTTTAATAATCTTATTTGCTTTGTTTGCAAGATACTGGGGTTTAAAACATTCATTCCCCTATATCTTTCATCCGGACGAAGCGACCACGGTTAGGACTGCCTTGGGGGTGAGGTTTGATCCAAATCCTGCTCATTTTGATTGGCCGCACCTATACATTTACCTAAACTACTACGTATACATGATATTTGCCCGTGTTAGAGATGTACTGACTACTTTGAATATAAGGCCCATCATTTCTCCTATATTTCCTTTGATGTGGAATGATGATTTAGTTTTTTATTTCATAACAAGAGTTTTTACCGCCACTTTAGGGGCTTTGACTGCTATTCCACTATATTTGACAGGAAAAAAAGTTTTTAATAAAAAAGCAGGGTATTTAGCAGCCCTAGCTATTGCTATAACTCCTTATCACAGCCACCACTCACACTATACACTTACAGATGTTCCCATGGCTTTCTTTTGTGCTTGGGCGGTGTACTTCTCAGTTTTGGTTTTATTTAAAAAAGATCTAAAAAACTATTTGCTAGCAGGATTGTTTGTAGGCTTTGCCGCTTCTACAAAATATAACGGAGCGTTAATTGCCCTTACTGTTGTTCTAGCTCATTTTTTTAGGGTTTTTTCTGAACCTAAAGAAAAAATCACAAGCAAACTTCAAAATCTAGTTATTTCGGGGGTTGCCTCAGTTTTAGGATTTTTGATTGGTACACCCTATGCCCTTTTTGATTTTAAAACATTTAGCCGAACAGATGGTCCGGCCGGGGCGCTGTGGCAATTTACAAATGTGGGGGATGTTAATTTTTCCCAGCATATAGGACAATTTTTCAACGCCTTAATTAACAAATTGCCCGATGATTTTGGGTTTACCCTTTTTATAGTATTTTTTATTTGTTTTGTGTATTTACTAACTCAGTTTACCAAAGAAAAGGTTTTGGCAAACAAAGCACTTTGGTTTCTTGTGATCCCAAGTTTAGCCTTTATTTATTATATTTCGGGGTTTGAAAAGGTTAGATCCCACTACTTTTTTATGGTTTATCCCACATTAATTTTAGCTTCTGCGTGTTTTTTCTCGGAAATAGTACTGAAGCCGAAACAGGCTCCCTGGACTAAATTTATCCTAATGGCGGGGTTTTTGGTGATCCCAGCGCTTTATACTCTTAGGGGATCGTACATACTTAGTAGGAAGGATACGAGAATTATTTTAAGTGAGTGGTTGGAGGAACAACAGATGCCCGTTTATTTCGATGATGAGTCACTCAAGTTGTTATTGAAATCTGGGGCCAAAAAAGTGGATTATGGCATGACCTCCTTTAGTAACAAAGGTTTATACATCGAAGCAGACAAGGATAGTGACCTCGATGTTGGGGTTTTGGTTTTTGAACAAGATAATTATTTGCGCACAGGTCCGCCAATAAAAGTATATGAAATTCATTAAAAAATATAAATTAGAAATAGCAGTTCTGGTTTTTTTCATTTTATTGCGAGTACCAAGCCTCGGCCACGACGTGTTTAATACAGACGTTTGGAAGTGGAAAGCCCGAACTTATGATTTTGGCACAGGAGTTTTTACCTTGGATTTTGAAAAAACTATTCAAAAGTATCATCCAGGAGTGACTTTAATGTGGATTGGGTCTTTTGGAGTAAAAATATTTAATCTTTTTAACAAAATTCCAGAAAGTGATATCCAATTCATTTTTAATCTACATCAAGTTCAAAAATTGCTAGTGGTTATCACCATTGGACTGACACTAAGCTTTATTTTCTATCCTCTTAGAAAACTTTTTGGGAAAAAATATGCACTTCTTAGTATTTTTCTTATCTCTGTGGAGCCCCTTTACGCAGCTCTAACACGAGTCTTTCATTTGGAGGGGCTAGTGAGCTCCTTTATGCTAGCTAGTCTGGTTTGGTTTTATTACTATTTGAAAAATGAAAAGCACCTATTTGTCTCCGCAATCTTTGTTTCCCTTGCCGTACTGACTAAAACTTCTGCCCTGATATTATTACCTTTTGTAGGAGTGATTTTTCTAAAGAAAAAGCAAATTAAAGAAGGTTTAATTTGGCTAGGAATTTTTATTTTGGGTTTTGTATTACTATGGCCCGCAATGCTAACCCATGCGCCCCTTGCGTTGCAGACTCTATACCGAGGAATCTTTACCATTGGCGTGGAAAGATCTCATATGCAGTTATTTTTGGGCAAGTGGGTGGAAAACCCTGGAATTTTGTTTTACCCAATTGTTTTTTTTCTCAGATCTTCACCTTATCTAATCATTGGTTTGATAGGGTATTTACTTACCAAAGAAAAACCTAGAAAGGATTTCGTTATTTATAATTTGTCATTTGGAATTTTATATCTAGTATTTATGTCTATTCCTTCTAAAAAATTAGACAGATATTTATTGCCCGTAATGCTTTGTTGGATTTTTATTGCCACTGCATTTTTTGAAAAATATTTAGATAATTTGAAAAAAATTATTTTATTTGGACTACCGGCTATTTTGCTTCTAGCTTATTTGCATCCAAATTATTTTTCTTATTACGCTGTGGGTTTAAAAAAGGGAGTGCATATGATTGAACCCAAGTGGATGTTTGGGCAAACAGAAATTCAAAATTATTTCAAAAGTAATGAACTTTCTAGATTTAAAGAGGGGGAGACCCTTGACCAATACATAAATAAAAAAGAATTGGAAAATAAATTAACAATTGGGTTTAAAGAGAAGTATTATACCCAAATTTGGCCCTTTATAAATGAAATTGGTGGCCGAGCAAGCATAAAAGATATTACCGCCCAAGCTAAACACACAAATTATTTTGTTTATCCGATTTGGGACGATGATTCTGGCCTTGAAGATAGATTTAATTTGGAGTTTGAAGGAGAAATCAAGTTAAGGGGTTTTCCCATCTACCATGTTTACAGGCGTAATTAATCTAATAAAAGAGCAAAGGAGAAACCCTGCTATTTATGGGACCGTTATAATTTCCACTGGGATTATGGTTGGGAGTGTTTTTAGTTATTTACTTCAATTTTTTCTTGGTCGAATGCTAAGCCCATCAGATTACGGCACCTTTAATGCATTATTATCTTTGGGTATTTTGGTGGGGGCCCCGGCTGGAATTTTGAGCACCTCGCTTATAAAAATTTCTTCCGAACTTCTTGCCAAAAATAATTTTGATAAACTCACCGCCCTATTTTGGAAACTTGTAGGAATGACCTCTTTTATTGGTATATTGTTTTTTTGCATTTTCTGGTTGTTAAAATTTAGAATTGCAGAATATTTAAATATTTCGGATGTTTTGTTAATTTCTATTTTTGGACTTTTTGCCAGTTTAAGTCTAGTGAGAGTTGTGCCACTGGCTTATTTACAGGGGTTGCTGAGATTTAAAGGATTGGCTTTTTCCTCCGTAGTTATAGGATTTTCAAGATTCTTTTTGACAGTATTAGCAGTATATCTGGGGTTTCAACTCAGGGGGGCTGTCGTAGGACTTTTTCTTACAGGAATTTTGTCTATTTTTATAACAACCCTTGTACTAAAGAAAAATTTAACAAAGAAAAAACCAATTGTACTAAACGACTATTTTAGAAAAATACTTAGTTTTAGCCTACCTGTGTTTTTTATTCAATTTGGTCTAATGGCTTTAAACAATGTAGATGTAGTTTTGGTTAAAAGATATTTTGATTCTGACACCGCTGGATTTTACTCTGGTACGGTTACTTTAGGAAAAATATTTTTGTTTGGTGCCACCATGGTTGCCACTGTTATGTTTCCCCAAATATCCAATCTTTATGCAAAAAGGGGTGATTATATCCAAAGATTTAAGCAGTTTCTGATTATTCAGTTCGTTTTGGTTTTAGCCGGCACTATAGTTTATTTAGCGTTGCCAAGGTTAATTACTTTAATCTTTTTTGGAGAAAGATTTCTAGCCTCAGTTGAGTATTTGCCAAAGTTTTCCATATTTGTTGCCCTTTATGCCCTAACAAATTTTTTGGTTATTTTCTTTTTGGCAATAGAAAGGAAGGTTGTTTCCCTGTTTCTAACAATTGCTGTAGTTGTTCAATTTTTTCTTATCAACACATTTCATAGTTCTTTAGATCAAATTATAAATATTAATATACTAGTTGTAGCGATGCTGCATTTGGTATTATGGTTATACTATGTTAGTTTCCGTCATCGTTCCGATATATAACCAAGAAAAAACAATAAGAAAAGACCTAAAGAATATTTACGATGTAATGAAAAAAACTCGTTGGGACTTTGAGATTATTGGAGTTGTGGACGGTTCCCCAGACAATTCTTTAAAGGAAGCAAAAAAATTTAAACGGAAAAAAGTAAAAATCATAGGTTATAAGAAAAATCATGGTAAGGGTTATGCAGTAAGGTATGGTATGGCCAGGGCTAAGGGGGATCTTATCGCATTTGTGGATTCGGGAATGGATATTAATCCAAATAGCATTTCTATGCTTTTAGAGCACAGGGAGTGGTACGATTCTGACATTACGGTTGGCAGCAAAAGACACTCAGCCTCCAAGGTCAATTTTTCTCTAATGAGAAAGATATACAGCATAGGCTATTACTATGGTGTAAGAATCCTTTTTGGTTTGAGAATTAGAGACACACAAGTGGGATTAAAGGTTTTTAAAAGAGAGGTTTTAGAAGAGGTGCTGCCAAGATTATTGGTTAAGGAATTTGCCTTTGATATTGAGCTTCTAGCAGTTGCCCATCGATTAGGATATACAAAAATTGATGAGTCGCCAGTTGAACTAACCCTTGATTTTGATCCGAATTCCAAGTGGAGCAAATACCGACCTCTGTTTTTGGATCCTAACGTTATTGGCATGCTAATTGATACCCTAGCAATTTATTACAGATTAAAAATTCTCAAATATTACGACGATCACAATAAAAGAAAATGGAGATATAGCGAAGAATTGGATATGCGAATAAATACAGGAGCTATGAAATGAAATTTTCGATTATTATCCCAGTTAGAAAGATAAATGACTTTTTGGTAGAAAATATTTCTCATCTGAGAAGGCTTGATTATAAAGATTTTGAAGTAATAATAGTTTTGGATAAAAAGGAAAAGTTTAATTTTGGTGGGGATAAAAGATTTAAAATAATTGCCTCTGGTAAAAGAAGTCCGGGTGAAAAAAGAAACATTGGGGTTAAAGAAAGTTCGGGGAATGTAGTGGTTTTCTTAGACGATGATGCTTATCCTTCGAAGAGATGGTTGAGAGAAGCGGAGAAAATTTTTAATAGAAAGGGTATCTATGCTTTGGGGGCACCCGCGGTTACGCCAAAAAATGCCACTTTTCTGGAAAAAATGGGCGGGAGGGTTTTGGAATCAATGTTAGTTAGCGGAAATACTGTTTTTAGACACGTTCCACAGGGGGCAAGAAAGATTGATGACTACCCTTCAGTTAATCTGTTTGTTAAAAAAGAAGTTTTTAATAAGGTTGGGGGGTTTACCAAGGAGTTTTGGCCCGGAGAGGATACAAAACTATGTCTAGACATGGTGGAGGAGATGAATAGGAAGTTTGATTATGATCCAAGGCCTGTCGTTTTTCATCATAGGAGAGAGTTATTTTTACCACACCTAAAACAAGTTTCCCGTTATGGGAAACACCGAGGTCAATTTGCTAGAATTTTTCCTGAAACCTCAAGAAGATTTTCGTATTTTGTTCCTTCGGTGTTTGTTTTTGGATTACTGTTTGGATGGGCAGTTTCAGTAAAAGTTTATATCTGTGTTGTAATAACATATTTAGTGTTGGTTTTTGTAGAGGCGTTTAGGGCCTTTTTCAAAGAAAGAAAAATAATTTCCTTAGGCTCAGCGTTTTTAGGCATTATTTCAACGCATTTGGTATATGGAATTAATTTTATAATTGGATTTATGAAGAAACCGGAGTTAAAATTAAGGAGAATTGATAAAGTAACCGGAAATTATATAGAAGGATAATATGGAAAAGAAAAAATTAAAAATTAAAATAATTAGAGATAAATGTATAAGTGCCGCAACCTGCGTGGTACATGCCCCCAACACCTATGCCTTGGATGATGATGGTATTGCATATGTTAAGGAAGGGGAGTGGGATGAGGCGGAAAAGATTATTGCCGGGGCAAAGTCATGTCCCACAATGGCAGTCATTGTTGAAGACATGGAAGGAAACCAGCTGTGGCCAAAGTTATAATAGGATACCCACCAATAAAACAAGAAAAAGGGACACCACTACTGTCCCAAAATAGGCAATTTCAATATTTTAACGCGCCAACGTACATTTATCCTATGGTTCCAGCATATGCGGCAACGGTGGCAAAAAAAGCAGGTTATAAGGTAGTTTGGATGGATGGTATTGCAGAACAAAAAAGTTATGCCGAATGGGAAAAAGCGCTTAAAAAAGAAAAACCAGATTACTTATTAATTGAAACTAAAGCCCCTGTAATAAAAGAGCATTGGATAATAATAAATAAACTTAAAAAAGAATTACCTAAATTAAAAATTATTCTTGTGGGGGATCACGTCACTTATAAACCGGAGGAAAGTCTTGATAATTGTAAGGTTGATTATATTCTGGCCGGCGGGGATTATGACTTTTTACTGGTAGAGTTTTTAGATGCTTTAGAAAAGAAAAAAGAATTACCGGCAGGAGTGTGGTATAAGAGCCAAGGAAATAAGGTATTAAATACTGGACCTGCAAAATTGAATCATAAATTGGACGAGCTTCCATTTGTGGATCGAGATTTAACTAAGTGGGAACTTTATGCCTATGAGAACGGCAACTACAAATTTACCCCCGCAACTTATATGTATTCTGGAAGAGATTGTTGGTGGAATAGGTGCACGTTTTGTGTTTGGGACCACACTTTAAACCCTCAAGGATCTTATAGACGTTTTTCCCCAGAACGACTATTAGCAGAAGTAAAACATGTGGTTGATAAATATGGTGTAAAGGAAATTTTTGATGATGCGGGAACTTTGTTTGTAGGGCCTCCCCTTAAAAAATTCTGTGAACTCCTTATAGAATCTGGCTACAACAAAAAAGTGGTTTATAGCTGCAATATGAGGTTAAATGCCCTAAATCAAGAATATTATGATCTAATGGCCAAAGCTAATTTTAGGTTCCTGCTTTATGGGATGGAATCTGGTAATCAAGAAACTCTAGACAAATTGGACAAGGGGCTGCAGGTACACCAAATAGAAGAGGGTGCCCGAATGGCCAAGAGGGCTGGTTTAGAGCCCCACCTTACCATAATGTTAGGGTACCCCTGGGAAACTTATGAGATGGCAAAGAATACAATTAATTTGGCTAAGGATTTGTTCAAAAAAGGATATGTAGACACCATGCAGGCAACAATTGTCATTCCCTACCCCGGCACACCGCTCTATAAGGAATGTGTGAAAAATCATTGGCTGGCAGTTGACCCTCTAGATTATGCAGCTTTTGACATGAGAAGACCAGTTATGAAAATACCATTTGAGGAGGAGAAGCTTTATGGTCTAACACAAGAATTATACTCATCCTTTTTTAGTCCCCAGTTTATTATTCGTAAAATTTTATCTATTAGAACTAAAGAAGACATTGCGTTTTTCTTTATGGCTGCAAAAAGACTCCTCGCCCACTTACTAGACTTTGATAAGGAGCAAACCAGGATCAACTGGTGGCATCCAAAGTATTGGGTTAGTGTTGTAAAAAGTTTTTTTAAGTGACAAAGAATTATCCACAAATTTTATTGTAATTGATTTATTTAAGAAAGAAGAAACGAACAAAAAAGGTTAGAAGCAATAATATATACAGGATTTGTGTTAATGTGTATTATGTAAAATAGGGTTGTTATATATATATATGTCAAAAAAGGTTTTAGTAACCGGCTCTGCCGGATTAATTGGCTCTGAATCTGTCAGGTTTTTTTGTTCCCTTGGGTTTGATGTTTTTGGTGTAGACAACAATATGAGACAATATTTTTTTGGGGAGGAGGCTAGTACAGACTGGAACAGAGAGCTATTGGAAAAAAGGTATAAAAACTATAAACACTTCAATTTAGATATACGAGATAAAAAGGCAATTAATGAGGTTTTTTCAAATTACAAGTTTGATTTTATAATTCACGCTGCTGCACAACCTTCACACGATTGGGCCATGAAAGAGCCACTAACTGATTTTTCGGTAAATGCAACAGGTACACTAATTTTGCTTGAGGCTTTCAAAAAGTATTGCCCCGAGGCAGTTTTTATTTTTACTTCAACTAATAAAGTGTACGGGGATACACCAAACCTTTTGCCTTTAATAGAGCTTGAGACTAGATATGAGATAAAGCCAAATCACAAATACGAAAAAGGTATTGATGAGAGTATGAGTATAGATGACTCAAAGCACAGTATTTTTGGTGCATCAAAGGTAGCGGCGGATGTTATGGTTCAAGAGTATGGGAAATACTTTGATTTGCATACAGCGGTTTTTAGAGGGGGATGTCTAACAGGTCCAGCACACTCTGGAACACAACTACATGGGTTTTTGGCTTATTTGGTCAAATGTATTGCAGAAAATAGAAAATATACGATTTTTGGTTACCAAGGAAAACAAGTAAGAGATAACATTCATTCCTATGACCTTATTCAAATGTTTTATGAATTTTACAAAAAACCTAGAATTGGTGAAGTTTACAACACCGGCGGCTCTAGATATTCTAATATTTCAATGATGGAGGCTGTGGAGAAAATTGAGAATTACCTGGGGAGAAAGGGAGATATTGGATATACGGCTGAAAACAGATCGGGAGATCATATTTGGTACATATCAGATGTTTCAAAATTTCAAAAACACTATCCAAATTGGAAGTACACACATGATATCGACGCAATAATTTCTGAAATTTGTGAACTTGGTCATTTTTCCAAACCTGATGTTGGCAAATTGATAATGTCTAAAGTGGGTACTGGGGAAAAGATATCTGTTTTCGCATCCTCACATATTACTGAAGCCTTTGGCCCAGTTCAGGCACTTAAATCGTATCTGATTAAGAAGTTTTCAAAATTTATTTTCGTAGAACACCCGTTTACTTATTCAAAAATATCTAGCTCTAAATTAGATACCTTCAGAGGTAGTTTGCTCTCTGCACAGGAAAAAAGGAGTGTAAAAGGCCCCCTGGACATGGAACTTATCTCATATGTTAGTAATTTCGCACTTACCATCTATTGGTTTTTAAAAGTTGGTAGGAAAACCAAGATATTTATTGGTATAGATGCATTGAATGCATTTGCTGGGGCGTTTCTTAAGTTTTTTGGGTTTAAATTTAAATTAGTTTATTACAGTGTGGATTTCAATCCAAAAAGATTTAAAAACCCAATTTTGAATAGTTTCTATCACTGCATAGACAAACTTGCTTTGAAAAATGCAGACTATGTATGGAATTCTAGTAAGCGGATTGCAACTGTTAGAAGAGGACAAGGGGTTGCAGAGAAGAAAAACTTGGTTGTACATAACGGAACGGATATAAATAAGATAGAGGGTAAGGTTGTAAACAAAGATAGAAACACTTTGGTTATTGTTGAGCATTTAACGTCGGAAAAAGGTGTACAACTGGTAATTAAATCTTTGAGGAAGATAAGGAAAATTAATAAGGAAGCTAAAGTTGTCGTTGTGGGTACAGGTCCTTTCGAAGATAATCTGAAGGCTATGGCAAAAAGGTATAAGGTTTCTAAACATATAAACTTTGTTGGTAGTATGTCCCCGAACAAATATCGGGAGGAATTGGGCTCATTTGGAATTGGGCTTTGTTTATATGAAGGCAACAAGAATGACTCCGCATATTTTTCAGATCCAATATCACCAAAGGAGTTTTTTGGCGCGGGGCTGCCCGTTGTTGTCACGGATATATTGTGGATAGCAGAAGATGTTGAAAAAGAAAAACTTGGAAAGGTTATTTCGTATAATGAAGAGGATCTAACTAAAACACTAAATGAGCTCTGGAATGAGAAGGGCCTGTATAAGGAATGTAGTGATAACGCTAAAGATTACATTAAGAAATTTAGCTGGACAAGTATTTTTGAAAAGACTTTTGAAAAAATGGAATTCTAATTTTTTAGGCGTTTATGGATAATCTTAAAAAACTAAATATTGCTGTAGTTACACACGAAGACTTCAAAGGGTCGGGGCAAGAGTTAAGAGATTTTTTGAATAAGAAAAAGATTTCTAAACTTTGGTATGTTGCCCACCTGTTTTTCTACTCCAAACAACCAAGTATTTCATATTTGAATTATTTTGAAAAAGGGAAACTCAAAAAGAAAGTTGAATCACCCATTCTTCCAAGAAATGAGTATTTGCTTTACATAAGAGACGCTTATTATAACTTGAAATTCTTTTTATTTAATAGAGAGAAAATAGACTTATTTATTGGGGTGGATTCTTTTAATGCTCTCTTTGGTGTTTTGATGCAAAAGCTTGGAAAGGTTGAAAAAACTGCTTTTTTCACAATTGACTATGTTATGCATAATAGAACAAAATGGAGCCTTGTAAACAAATTTTATGTTTGGTTGGATAGGTTCGCCTTTTTCAATACAGACTACACGTTAAATGTTTCAGATAGGATGTCTCGCCAACGTATAAAAGAACTTGGTGCAAAAGCGAAAAAACAAAAACAGATTGTGGTGCCAATTGGAGTAATGACAGAAGCCCTTGACCTAAAGATTAGAAAGAAAAATAACATCCTTGTTTATAGTGGAGGATTAACGCCAGAGTTTGGTTTGGAAATGATGCTTGAAGCGATGCCAAAATTGGTTAAGGACTTTCCAGATTTAGAACTTAGAATAATCGGAGACGGAGTGTTAAAAGGGAAATTGGAAAATATGACAGAAAAATTAGGTATAGAAAAAAACGTTAATTTTTTAGGGTACATCGACACTGCAAAAAATAGAAATAAATGGTTAAAGCTTCTCAAGGAAAGCACATTAGGGATTGCAACTTATGAGGATAGTGACTCAACCTATAAAAAGTTTTCGGACGTTACAAAACCCAAGGATTATATGTCTTGTGGCTTACCTATCATAACAACCTCAGTCATTCCGCTCTCAGAGGATGTGAAAAAGTATAACCTTGGTAGAGTAGTTAAATACAATGTAAACTCTTTTGTTAAAGAAGTTTCCGGTCTTTTGAAAGACAAAGCGGAGAGGAAAAAAATTGAGAAAAACGTCTATAACTTTTGCAAGGACATGACTTGGGACAATATTTTTACTAAAATGTTTCAACAAATGGATATAGAAGTTTAGGCAATATAATGGATTATAATATGATTGTACAATATAAAATACTACTGCCCAGAATGGTTACTTGAAACATGTGGAAGGGAAAAAAAGTCTCCTTAATATTTCCTACTTACAATGAAAAAGATTCAATAAAAGAAGCTATCATCGACTTTGAAAAGAGTGGTTACATCGATGAGATTATTGTTGTCAATAACAATGCAGCAAAAGGTACATCGGAGGAAGTTTCCAAGGCTAATTCCAAAATCACAAGAGAAGTGATTGAAAAAAGGCAGGGCTATGGTTTTGCTATTAGACGGGGTTTCAAAGAAGCTAAAGGGGACTTGATAATTGTTGCTGAGCCAGATGGTACCTTTTCTGGGGGAGATGTTATAAAGCTATTATCTTACAGCGAAGAGTTTGATGTCGTATACGGAAGTCGTACCTCCCGTCAGTTAATATGGGGTGGGGCTAATATGGGTTGGTTTTTAAGGTGGGGGAATTTGTTTGTAGCAAAGCTTATGGAGGTTTTGTTTAATACCACCAACCTGACCGATGTTGGTTGTACCACCCGATTAGTCAAAAAGGAAGTAATAGATAAAATCGATTCTGAATTTACCGTAGGTAGAGAACACTTTGGCCCTGAGATGATGATCCTGACCTTTTTACATAAGTTTAGATGTATTCAGATTCCAGTGAATTATTTGGAGAGGGTAGGGGTTTCTTCGGTTACTGGAGATTATTGGAAGGCATTAAAGCTGGGAATAATCATGATTCTGTTGATTGTCAAGTATCGCTTATCTTATTTCGGTAGATTTCATTTACCTAGGATAAAAGCAGGTTTTTCCTATATTCAAGGAGGTATAAGAAACCTTTTGGATAAGATTCCCGGGTTTAAAATACTGAAAATTCCTGCAATTTATTATTTAGCTGTGGCCTACCTTCTTTTATTTTTTGGTCTAACCTATCTGCGTTGGCAAGCACATACACCTAGCATGGACTACCACGCCTACGTTCAGATGCTACACAACACAGTAAAGGGGAAATTGCTCATGTACAACCAGAGTAGGGGAACTCAGATACACTTTTTTAAGCTCCACTTTGCACCCTTTTTAATATTAATAAGTTATATATACAGATTTGTTCAACATCCGCTTACTTTATATTTTATTTTCAATATTTTTATTGCAGCTTCTATCATCCCTATATACTTATATGCTCTAGACATACTGAAAAGAAAAAGCCTTGCTTATTTAGTCAGTTTTATATATATGATTTATCATCCATTCGTTTGGAGTCACCAACAGGGATTTTGCGAAGAAGCCTTTGCTACACCGCTTCTTGCCTTTGCATTTTATTTTCTACATAAAAATAATTCCAAATTGTTTATCTTATTTTCGCTACTTACCCTTGGGTTAAGGGTGAACATGGTTTTACCTGTTTTTATGCTTGGTTTTTACGCCTTTTTCTTTGGGAAAAAGAAACCGGAAGGCCTGTTCCTGTCTTCCGTAAGCATATTTTGGGTTATATATGTACTAAAATTTATAAACCCTAAGTTTATAGACCCTGGATCTACCCCTTACATTTTTGGTTTCTTTGGAGACTATGGTGGTGGCGTCAGAGAGATACTTACTACTATGGTAAGAAACCCCAAGCTGGTGATTGATAATGTTTTAGGTGAAACTAAGTTAAGGTATCTAAAAAATCTATTTAGTTCTTTATTCTTCCTACCCTTGTTTGCTCCAAAAATTATGTTGATTGCAGCCCCGCTGATAGGGCTTAGTTTGGTGGCAAGCAGTACACGTTTGGCTTCAACTGTGGCCTACTATCATTCATCTATAACTCCCTTCTTGTTTTTTGCCCTTGTATCGGCACTTAAAGCCTTTAGAGGAAGGCGTATAGTCAAATTTGGGCTGATTGGCATGTTACTCTACTCAATTTTTATCAACTGGAGTTATGGTTACGGGGCAAACCTTCCTTTTAGCAAATATTTCGAAATCTCCCGCTACGAGGTAACTAAAAGAGACCGCCAACATGACATTGTGTTAAGAAACATTCCCCACATCTATTCGATTGGTGCGCAGGACATCTATATGGAACATCTAGCTCAGAGGGAGTGGTATTTTAGTAGCGTGCATTATGGAGGGTACTTGCCAGATTTAGTCGTGTTTGATGCGTGGAGAGGTGGTGTTTATACCCAAATAGTGGGCGATGATGATTGGAGTGAGATATTAGAGATCTTTTCAATGTTTGTGTATGCAAAAAACACGTTAATAAATACTTTTGATATGAGCGAGGGCCTAGATTTTTCGGCATTCTCAGAAAATAAAGAATATTTAGCCATTTTAAAGTCCACAGAGAGTGAAAATTATTTTTCTACGGGTGTTGGGAGGGACAGAACAGTAGAAATAACCTCTGATGTTGTATTTGCCCAACAAATGGATTTTACTAGTGAAAAGGTTGGGGCTATAGAAATTCCTATCAAAAAGATCAAATACCCTATTTCTTCGTTTAAAGAGCGTTTGGCGACTATTTTCAAACCACCAAGAGGAAAATTGAAAATTGAAATACTTAAACATGTTAATGACGCGCCGTTTGGGAAAGTTGTATACGATACAAGCATTGATAAAGAAGACTTAACTTACAAGGAAGATTCATTGTTTCTGGATTTATCTGCGGTTGAATGGGATATAGAAGCCAAATATTGGATAGTATTTTCAATAGATAAGAATGATGGACGAGATTATGATCGCTACAACATATTTAGGATTTATACTGCTGGGAAAACAAAAGAGGAGAAAGAATCAGAAGAATATAGATATAAGCTTTCTCAGGATCAAGGAAGGCACTGGAAGCCTTTGTTAGGTAATACCGAACTGCTATACAAAATTCACTACATTAGCAAAGGGGTACCCAAATATGAAGACAATAGACTTGCAAGTGGCGACTATATCTTTTCTGGAAGGCCAAAAAAGATACGAGACTGGACAACCGAGGTATTTGGTAATAACAACAAATACTCCAAACTAATATTTATTGGGACAGAAAGGGATACAAAATGAGCAAGAAAGAATGGATTATATTATTCACATTATTAGTTGCTTTCTTTGTGTATTTTGCAATGTTTGAACCCCACGATACCTTACAGGACAACGTTGATATCTCTTTGCTTGTAGATGGAAGTAATATCAGCTACGTTGTCAACAATAAGTCCGATAAGTTTTTTTCAGAAGAAAACTATTTTTATAGATTGGTGCTAACAAGGCAAATAAATATGCCGGGTTTTGTGCTAGAGGAGTTCTTGAAAGATTTAGTGCCCTATGGTTCATTTGAGGGGTCTTACATGTGGAACCCCACCACTATACCAGGGAAGGGGGGAAGTTTTGGGTTGTACCTTAATATGTATCGAGATAGGGCATTTGATGATCCTATCTTAATAAATACCTACTCCCTTCCTATTTCCTTTCCAAGAGAAGAAGCCTTGTAAGCATATATATTTACTACACTAGAGCCTTTTTCATCTAGTAGTTCAATAGCAGTAAGTATTAACAAAAGGGGTAGGAGAGCCAAACACAACAGTAGGGTAGCTAAAAACTGTGTTTTATTGCACCTAGACCCTCGAAGATATTTGTATAAGAAATTTGTTTCAAAAAGACCTGTTGAGTTTAGTAAAGACTGTAATATTACAAAGGGTGTATATTCCCAAGAGAATTTGTCCACTTTTTTTACCTCAAACCCACTTTTTTCTAGGACCTTAGCTATCGTATCGATACTATAGTGAAAGATGTGTACGGGAGGGTATAGCGCAAACCAGTTATTTTTAAACAATTTAGCACTGAAACTTTCCACATTTGGAATTGACAGAAACAAAAGCCCGTTCTTTTTTAGTATTCTATTTAACTCTCGAAGTACGAGGTTTGGATTAATTATATGTTCAAAGACATGCCATAGGGTAATTACATCAAAAGTGTCATCTGGTAACTTGGTGTTTTCAAAAGGAACATGGTGTATTGTTGCACGCGCATTTTTTGGTTTACCATATGGTTCGATTCCATATAATTTCCAATTTCCATTATCAAAAAGCTCCAATACCTTACCATCCCCACACCCTACATCCAGCAGCTTACCTCCCCTTTTAAACCTTTCTATTAAATATACCTTTGTTATTGTTGCAAAAAGCTTTTTTATTTTGTTGAAGCAGGAATCACCTTTTGCATAGTAGCTTGTGTCTGTATAGTAATTTGAAATATCAGATCCTTTTTGTTTTGTTTTAACCAAGCCACACCCAGTACAAGATACAATGTCAAAGGAATCTCCAATATCTGGATTCTTTGCTCTAAACAGTAAATCTTCTTTTGTTGAATTACAGATTTTACACTTTTCCATCCTTACCCATGTTACTATATATACCGTGATAGGCAAAAGCATGCTAAAGGGAAAAACATGCAGAGTAACAAATGACTTTCCCTCCAATGATAAAGGCTATTGATAAAAAATGAAGTTAGACTCTCCCCTAGTATCTCTAATTATTGCCAATTACAATGGTAAAAAGTGGCTCAAGGATTTTTTTAATTCTGTTAAAACTCAAGATTATCCAAATATCGAAGTTATATTTTTTGATAATGGCTCTGCTGATGGTAGCTGCAACTTTGTAAAGAAGATATACCCAAAAGCAGTTATTATCGAAAACAATGTCAATATTGGATTTGGTCCCGCTAACAACGAGGCGGTAAAACATAACTCAGGAGAAATATTATTTTTTGTCAACAATGATACCAAGTTTTCCAAAGATCTTGTTTCAAAATTAGTTAGAGCCAAACATAATAGCAAAGCGCATATAATCGCTCCTATAACTGTAGATGCACAAGGGAATGATCATTATGAGGGTAAATATTTAGGAATGGATATTTTAGGTTATCCCGGACCAAGTGACAGGCTATTTTATGTGGAGGGGTGTTCCTTAATGATATCTAGATCCGATTTTGATTATTTAGGTGGTTTTGACCCAAAGTATTTTTTGTATTCTGAGGAGATAGATCTATGTTGGAGAGCCCATATATTTGATATGAAAATAGTTTTGGATAAATCTATATCCATTTTTCATTATGGAGGTGGTAGCACCTTTAGTACTAGAAAAGAGAGGGGCGTAAAGCATAAAGTCCCCCTACTTAGAAGATACGAAGTGGAGAAAAATACCTTGAGAAATATACTCAAAAACTACAATGCAATCAACGTTTTGTGGATATTGCCTTTATTTTTTACGCAGTTGCTAGCCGAACTGGTTTTGTATCTAATTTCCTCCGAATTCGGCGCAGCCAGGACATTATTAAAAGCCGTGTTTTGGAACGTTAGAAACATTAAAGATACTTTAAAAAAGAGAAAAATAGTTCAAAATAAAAGAGTCCGCTCGGACATTTATGTTTTCAAAAAAATGATTTGGTCAAGTATGAAAATAAAAGCATTTTCAAACACAGGATTTCCTGCCTTTAAAAAGTGATTTGTTATAATTACCCAATGCCACACAGTTTAAGCAAGTACGGGCAGTACAAAGAAGATATTTTTATCAAACTTGCATATAATTTTGAGGCGGGGAAGAAAATGCTAGATGTTGGATGTGGTGACGGGAGTGATGCTAAGATTTTAGCTAAGGAGTTTAAACTTGACGTGTATGGGATTGACGTGTATGAGCACCCTAATATTGCAGGTGTAAAAAATCTCAAGTTCAAAAAAGTTTCTGAAGGTATTTATGATATTCCATTTAAAGACGGGATGTTTGATTATGTATTTCTTCATGATGTTTTGCATCATGTAGACGAAAAGAGACAATCTCCTAAAAAACACAAAGCAGCATTACAAGAGGTTAAGCGTGTATGTAAAAAAGAGGACGGCTGTATAGTTATTGTTGAAGGTAACAGGTATAATCCTTTGTTTTATCCCCACATGGTAAAGATGCGAAAGCATGAGCATTTTTCTCAGTCATATTTTAAAAAGTTGGTTGAATCTGTCTTTCCAAACGCAAAGTTTAAGTATTTTGAGGCTCACAAGTATCCCGAAAAACTGCTCTGGTTTTTTAAGTTATATGAAATGTTAATGGAAAAGTTTGTACTAAAAAGTTTTTTATCGTATAACGTTGCAATTATAGATTCTCACCCAGATGAACAAACCGAAGTTATAATGCCTTCTTCAAAATTGGGAAATATTATTGAAAAAGTGAAACTTTACGGTATAAAAACATCAATTGGTTACATAGCCAACGAGATTAGATACAGGCTTTTTTATAATTTACTATTTAAATCATATAGCCAGGAAAGAGAGGATATATTTATAGATAAGTTCTTTGAAGGTAAATCCAAAGGTTTTTACGTGGATGTGGGTGCTCACGATCCGGTTAGGTTTAGTAATACCAAAAGATTTTATGACAAGGGTTGGTCGGGAATAAATATCGAGCCCGACGCAGAACTCTATGAAAGGTTTGTTAAGGATCGTACAAGAGATACCAATCTAAATCTAGGTATAGGATCCAAAAAAGGTAAATTTACATTCTTTAAAATGTTTCCGTCAACGTTGTCCACCTTTTCTGAGGATGAAGCAAAAGACTATGAGAGACAAGGCTATAAGATCTTGGAGAAGGTGCAAGTACCCATGATGAGGTTGGACTCAATTTTGGAGAAGTACTCCAAGGGCAGAAGAATTGATTTCTTTTCTATTGACACTGAGGGCTATGATTTGGAGGTTCTTCAAAGCAACGACTGGGATAGCTTTAGTCCAAAACTAATCTGTATAGAATCTGTTGCACACACTAAGAACTTTGAAGGTGCGAGCAAAGAGGGGATTTATTCATTTTTGGTTAAAAAGGGGTACAAAAAGGTTTTCGATAACCAGATGAATTCAATTTTTGTTCTTCCAGGTACTTAAGTCACGACCAACCAATTTTTCTAACTTACCAATATCCTTCAATAACAACTTCCGCAATTTTTTCTCGGTTTGTTTATTAATGGCTGGATATTTTCTGTCTACAAGTAAATGTTTTCTGTAAAATAATTTAAGAGGGTTATCTCTTCTGAAGAGCCCGTATGTCAGTTTCCCCAGTCCAATGTATTCCAAAGTTTTCACTAGGGCAAATACACTTTTGGAAATAATTGGGGATTTTGGGGATCTGGTCCAATTTACCTTCCGATTTACGGTGGAAGGAATAAATGAGGGATCTACGCCCAAAAACTCGTATAACTCTTTGGTCACTTTTTTACTGTCATTTTTAATATCGTCGTGTACAATTACATGAATTTTTTCTTTGGGAAATAGTTTGTATACCTCCGCTACAAAATCTGAAAACTTTCCATACATAATGTTGCACATATGGCGGCCATTCTTATAATTAAAAATACCTTCGAAGGTAGCAGGAATCTCATGTGATAAGTGTGAGTACCTCAAAAACCAATAACTAGAGTATAAATATTGTACCGGGTCGCGAATACAAATGAGTATTTTTATATCTGGAAATGTAGTTCTGATCTTTTTTAAAGCTTTTTTATCAAATATATATCTGACACTAAACTCTCCTTTTATACGACCGTCATTTTTAAATTCTTTGATGTACTCCTTCATGGTTGAGATTCTAGATCCTCGGGTTATATAAATTTTTAACTCATCAGTTACAAAACAATCCGTTTCTTTAGTCTTGGAGAAATCTATATCGGGATGTTCACGAAGACATTTGGATATCCATGTCGTGCCACACTTTGGAAACCCAACGCCCGTGAAATCCACCTTAAAACCTTTGGGATTCATCTCTACAGACATTATCCTATAATAACATAACCGGTTTGTCTGCCAGATATCAATCTGTATAATTATTATATATGTCAAAGATTGTGAGTAAGTTAATCAATAATCACTATGTTTATGTTGGGGCGCTGTTGATTGTTTCTTGTATCTCCTTGTCTTGGTTTCATGGCAATGATTTAATTGGCCAGGGAGATAATTACAAAGCTATAGATTATGCAAAAAGGATAGAAAAGTTAGATTCCTCGTGGAAATCTGAGGAAAATACGGGATCTCTTGAGCTTTCTTTAAACCACTTGTTCCCCTTGTCACTGGTTTACACACCTCTAACTAAACTAGGATTACCCAACCTTATTATCCAGAGAGTGTGGATAGCCCTTTCGCTTTTCATACCGAGCATTTTTGTATACTTGTTTCTTAACAAATATTTTGATAATAAAATTGCAAAACCGTATTGTTTTTTTGGAGGTTTACTGTATATTTTTAATCCATTTCATATCCTTCACCCACTTGCGATAAGTACTACCAAGGCTCCGGTTTTCATGTTTTTGCCAATGTTTTCCTATTTTTGTTTGTTAGTTCTCAGAGAACAAAACTTAACTAAGAGGGCCAAACTAGTCCTAATTACCTCTCTGTTGTCTGTTGTTTTGGCTTCCTCTTTTAGAAACATAGCTGAGGTAACTCCCTTACTTATTATCTCCTCGTTTTTGTTTTTTACAGAGAGGAAAAATAAGCTCAGCACACGTTTATATGATTTTGGTAAGATAGCCCTCTGGAGTTTGTTGCTGAATTTCTGGTGGATTTACGGCTCGTTTTTTAGCCTCTATTCCAGAAAAGATTCTTTTATCCAGACTATACAAGACTTTAGGCCTACAAGTTACATTTTTGATACTTTACGTTTACTAGGTAGCTGGGCCTTAACGTCTGATTATAGAGGGATTCAGTACTATCCTTTTGGAGACTATTACTACGAGAGGCCTTTTGGTGTAATAATGACCTACTTTCCAGTAATTCTTATATCTATATTGTTACTACTTCTGTTTACTCATTCAAAAAAATCAAACTCTACCCTAAGAAAAGGCTGTAAGGTGTTTTTGGGCATTTGGTTTATGGGTGTCTTTCTTGCTAAAGGCGGCTCGCCTCCCCTTGGAGGTATTTTCAATTGGTTATTTGAATCAATACCACTATTTAGAATATTTAGAGAATCTTATACCAAATTCACCCTTGTCACAGTTTTTGCGTATGCGGGCCTACTTCCTTGCCTATTTCAATTAATTCATAATTTGATTGCAAAAAAACTACCATTGATTTTTAGGTATGCGATAGCAACCGCCCTACTTCTTGGGGTTTTGATAAATTCTTTCCCGATGTTTGACGGAAAGGTTGTGCAAAGTTTTGCAAATGGTGTGGCAAAACAGGCTGCTGTCAAAGTACCTTCATATTGGAAAGAGCTGTATACCTTCACAAAAGCTAAAAACTTGATTAGCAGGTATCTAATGCTTCCAAAAAGTGGTTACTACGGGACAAGTTATATTTGGCCTTCTGGTTTTAATGGTAGGTCCTTTGACGTATACCTGTATGGCAATTACATATATTTTCAAGATTTAACGCAACAAAGTGCAGGAGACGTTGTGGTTAACTTACTACATGGGCTAATCAGAGATTATGTGAAGGATTCAGGAAATACTTATGAGGATGAGGTTAGGCTAATAAATTATATGAGGGTGCTAAGTGTGGAGCATATTTTGCAGCAAAATGACTTTGACTGGAGAAACATTTCTGATGTGGAACCCAGTTTGTGGTCGGTAGATTCCATGGAATATTTGTACGAGAGCCTTGAGGGATATTTGGATGTTAATAAAAAATTTGGAAAATTTACGAAAGATTATTTGGATGAAATACCCTATGTTGTAGGAGGGGGAAAAATATTTCGTATAGAGGGGGACCCAAGCTACGCGGATTATATTGACGAATTGATGGGAAGAAGTATTTTGGAACTGTATAGATTAAAAGAGGAGTATTTACTAGAAAATATATATATGCCCGACAGATTTGTTGCAATATCAAGTTTGGAGGATTTTAACCGCGTATTGGGTCAAAGGGAGAATCTTGTTGGAAAACCTGTATACCTGCACCCAAACCTTATAAACACCACTGCACAAAATAGTGATACAAGCCTCAAAATAGAAAAAATCAGTGATTCTCGCTACAAAGTTGTGTTTGATACGCCGCTAAATGGAGTGAGATACCTCATCTTTAATGAAAGTTATGATGCAGGGTGGTACTTGGCTGAAGAATGTGGCTTTTCTTGTACAGAAATTAGAAACAACAAACACTTCTTAGCAAACGTTTATGGTAATGGATGGATATTCCATTTGCCCAAGGCAACAAGTGAATTGTATATAGTACACGATTCTGAGATAAGGCTAAAAGCTGGATTACTTATCTCCACAATCACTCTCTTTGTTCTGATTGGTAGACTATGTTATTTTACATTAAGGAAACATGCCAAAATTAATTAATATATTTATATATGGAAGCTATGTGCTGGGTACTTACTACCTAATTAGGATACTGCATTTATCTTTTATAACCGAAGTTCCTATCTCAGTCTTTAAAGATTTGGATATTTTTGCACAGTATATGTTTTTATCATATTTAGTTGCTTTTATTTTATTTTTGACCAAAAGACATGAAAAAAGTTAGAGCCTTTTTACATATAGCTATATATTTTGTTTTGTCCTATTTGGTGGTTGCTCCCTTTTTGAAGTATGGGTCGGAATACATTATCAGTTTTGGAGAGTCCTCATTGTATCTCAATCCCAGCTATATGGATTATCTAGACCCTTGGAACGATGGTATTAATATGGGCGATCTCAACTGGCACCAATCCAACCTTGTACTGTTTGTTGTTCTATGGAAAATATTTGGATTTTTAGACAGCATTATTCACCCCTCGGTTACCTTTATATTTTTAAGCTTTTTTCTGAGTTGTTTATTTTTTTATCTCTCTGCAAATAAAATTCTGAAAAATAGAGTCAATTTAAACATAATATTTCTGGGGGGTTTGTTTTATTCTTTTAACCCCTTTAAACTAATTAGCCCAATAAACGAGCGTTTACATCTTATATTTATTTTTTTACCCCTACTTTTTTACCTTTACCACAACCTGATTAGTACAAAAAAATGGAAATATGTAATATATCTGGTCCTGTTTTCCTTTGCTTCCTCGTCCATTGGAGCAAATTTACCCTCGTTTGTTATACTGTATTCGCTACCAGCGATATATTTTGTTTTCCACCTTTTTCATAAAAAGAAGGAAATTTCAAAACTTGTGTTACAACAAAATATTGTTTTACTGCTGGGTATATTTTTTATTAACCTATTTTGGACAGTTCCATATGTACTAAATTTGTTTGGAAGATACGAGTCTATAAAAGGTAGTTTTAGCGCAATTAGTAGTGGGGACTTTTTTGACCACTTTAGATTCCTAGGTTCGTGGGGGTGGAAGAGTTTCCATATGGACCTGCCGTACTATCCCTTTAGCTCCGAGTACTATAAGCCTCCTTTGCTAATCTCGACCTTTGCTATTACGTTGTTAACGTATTTCGGCTTAATTAATGCCAAATTAAGAAAAAATTATTTATACAATCTCTTTTTGGTAATCAATGTCCTATCATTAATATTATTAACTGGTTCAAAAGGACCCTTTGGTTTTGTATACGATATCTTTTATGCGGTTCCAATATTTAGGATGTATAGAGAGCCTTTTACGAAATTCACCATATTGTATATTATATCCTCTGCCTTCTTGTTTATCTATTCCTTGGAATACCTGAGTGGGTTTATAAAAAGTGCTGCAGCTAGGTATATTGTTTGGGGATTTTTGGCCCTGACCCTTTCCATAAACGTATACCCCATGTTCTCCGGTGAATTTATGCCAACATCAAAGTGGGGTGTAGGACAGCAGGGCTATATGGTGAAAGCACCGGAATACTGGAAGTCCGCTAGTAACTATATTAGAAACCTCGATTATAGATCCAATATGGTTATATTTCCTTATAGTTCATATGGCAACACCCATAATTGGGAATTTGGAACAAATATTGCGGGAAATGCTGCGGATTTTCTAATTGATTTCCCTATACTTAGGGGTTGGCCGGGAAGCACTAAGCCCCCTCCAGACATGCTTGGAAGTTTATATGAAAAAGATATTGATTACTCGTTTGAAAAATATCTTGGCCTATTTAATGTGAGGTACATACTGAGAGAAAATGATGTAGAGTGGAGATATTCTGACTCTGTTAATCGTCCAACAATAGTAGATGCAAAACTGGAAAACAGAAATATTAACAAGTTAAAAGATTTTGGAGAGTTTACCAACTCAAATTTAAGACGTATTCTGAATGAAGATACTGATCCTGAGACACACAGCGATTTTTACGAAGAGTTAGCAGGAAGGCCAGCACTTGAGCTTTATGAGTTGGAAAGTAACCATGTCCTAGGTAACATTTACTCTACCGACTCCGCATTTTTTACAAACGCAGAAAATAAAGAGATAAAGTACCTGGTAAGTTTACCTGATTATGAAGTAGGGGACCTACTTATTAATAGTGTCCATCTTCCAAGGTTTGAGGAATTTAAAAAAAAGTTGAACATATACCAGGCTTTATTCCCAGAACAGATCGAGTTTGTGAATAGCGATTACATTATTAGTTGGGATCACGGTTGGCTTTGGCCAGAACCCTCCGTAGACCCAGAGGACTGGAGGTATCCTCTGGTAAGAATTAAAGAAAAGCTTTTTATAAGTAGCATACCAGATAAGGAAATGAAGAAATTTGATGTACGGCTTTGGTTAGCAGCAAAAAGGGCTGCGGAGGTTCTTACCTTCGATCCAAGTGCAGCTGTTAGAGATAAACTGGTAGAAGAACTGGAAGATGAATTCGAGAGCCTTTATAGTATTTTAAAACACTTTCCCAAAGAACAAAGGGATAAATCCTTTTGGGACATGTTAAATAAATACTCTTTTTACCTTGAGGTTTCCCGCCAGAAAATACCAAGCGAACATCTCCCTTCACTCAAAAAGAGTTTTTTGGATTGGTACCCCTCTAATGAAAGAAGAGATTGCCCTTTTGACATATGTTATGAACTAACACCCTTTTCAGAGGGGGAATATAAGGCATATATCCACAAAGACGACGTATCGAATATATCTGATATGTGGTTAGTAGCACCCGATGGTTTGCAGACCAAGGTGTTTAGTGGTTGGGATGGTGGATTAATACCCGAAGAATCGTATTTTGTAGATTTTGGTACATACAGTTTAAAACAAAACCAATATTATATGTTGGGAATAAACTTAACACCACTGCAGGAAAATTATGCAAGTGTTGTGGGTGAGCAGAAAATACCAATCCAAGAGTGGAACGAAGATTCGGAATATATGGTGGTAATAAGGATGGAAAAGGGCTTTTTCGACTTTGACTTTTCCCTTGTAGAGTTATATTCAGATTTTAAGGCAAATGTAAACAAGCTTTCTAGATTCGAAAAATCCTTAACTGGAGAATTGTGTCAGATACATATGAGCGACATATGTAGCAAAGGGTTTGTTAAAGTAGTTTTTCCCACTGGTAGATCTTCGGGGGCATATATAGGTGTAGATGCTATTGTTGGGAAGGAAGAGGGTGGAATAGTTAGTGTTGTAATTAAAAAACTTCTAAAACCAAGAATAATATTTTCCAAGTCCGAGAAGCACCTCCCCAACGTTATCAGGATAGAGTATTCCAATCCAAACCTATTTCCTCAATCTAGATATGATCTTGAGATTGGAAATGAAATAAAATCTTCATTTTTAGTGCTAAATAAGAACTACAGTTTGGATTGGAAATTGCGTATAAACAATAGCAATGAATCTCCGGTAAAAGTAAATGGTTATGCCAACGCCTGGTATATGGGTAGTAATGATAAAGTTGGTCCTTATATAGTGTATGGTATGCGCAGAGTGTTTACCGTGGCCTACATAATTAGTGGCGTTGTTTTGACAGCCGGTACCATTTGTTTTGGTGTGATAAAGTTAAAAAGCAAATGGTTGAGAAAATGAAAAAGATACCTATAGCTATATTTCCCGTGTTATTACTCATAAATTTATTTGACCTAATAAGTCTAAGGGGACTGTTTTTATTGTTATTATTTGCTAATTCTGTTTTTGTGTTTGGTTTCGATTTCTTTAAAAGAAAGTCTGCACACATCCTTCTTGGCTGTGTATTGTGTATTGTGTTGTTTTTATTTATGAAGCTTGATTTTCTTGCAAACCAAGTTGCGTATTTTGGAATGATGACCCTCGTTTTTATTTGTATAGATAGGTTAAGATTAATATCAGAATATGAAATATAAACTGTCTGTTGTTATACCCACCTTGAATGCTGCTTCTGTTATTGTCCCTTGCCTAGAATCGATAAAAACCCAAAGCTTTGATATGAGTAAGGTAGAAATAATTATTGGAGATGGAGGTTCCACTGATGATACAGTTGAGTTAGTAAAGAGGTATGGGGCAAAGGTTGTACACAATCCGTTGAAAACAGCGGAGTCTGGTAAGGCTGTTGCTGTTAAATCTTGTAAGGGAGAGTATATTGCACTAATAGATTCGGATAACGTTTTGCCAAATAACAACTGGATAAAGGAAATGATAGAGCCTTTGGAAAAACATCCGGGGGCTGTGGGTAGTGAACCTTATAAATACACTTGGAGAAAGGAAGACAGCTATATAACAAGATATAGTGCTCTTACCGGTGTGAATGACCCCCTTGTTATATTCTTGGGAAATTATGACAGGTGGAATTTACTGACAAATAAGTGGACAGAGGTACCTCGAAAGGAAGAAGAACATAAAAATTATTATCTGGTGAGGTTCGATAAGAGGGGACTACCCACCATAGGGGCGAACGGCCCCGTTTTTAGAGCTAGTTTTCTCAAAAACAATCTAGAAGATGATTATTTATTCGATATAGACATATTAGCCAAATACATACAGGACAACGGACATGTGGAATTTATAAAGGTTAAAAATGGCATAGTACACACATATTGTGAGGGGGATATACTTAAATTTGCCAGAAAACAAAAACGTAGGATAAAAGACTATCTTTTCCATCAATCACAAAAGAATAGGTTCTACAATTGGGATTTTTCAGGGAGTAATTTATTTGGAATAACAAAATTCATTATCTACTGCCTCACTTTTATACCCCTGCTTGTCCAGAGTATCGTTGGATATGTAAGAAAACCTGATGTTGCGTGGTTTTTTCACCCAATTGCTTGTTATGTTACTTTGTGGGTGTATGGTTGGGAAAGAATCATGGGACTATTTTCAAAGGGAGAAGTTAGTAGAGATAGTTGGAAACAATAAATGTTTATTTTTGGTAATTTGGAGGATCAGACCCTAATATTAGTATGGGAGCAGATAGCACGTAGCTCGCAGATGATCAGGTTGATCAGTTCCTATGCTCCTTATGAAGAAATGTTTTTTGGTCTTTTGTATCCCTTAGAAACTAGCCAGCCTGTATTATCTCTTATCATTTCTTGGTTTACTGGCGCTATGGGAAGTTATTCTTATCAACTTCTGACCCTGCTTACATTATTGGCAAATTTGTATGTCAGTTTAAAATATTTTGACAAATATAAATTTGGTTATGTTTTTGCCCTCATATTTTCTTTCTCCACTTATGTTTGGTCTCACTACGAGGCGCATTTGTTTCTGATTCAGATTTGGACCATACCCATTTTCTTATATTTAATGGAGAAAGTTTTTAGTGGGAAGACCAGCCCTTTATTATTTGGAGCTTATTTAACATTAGTATTTTTAATATCTAACTACTTAGGGTTTTTTTGCTTACTTACTTTAGGTATATATTTCGTATCCCGAGCTATCCTGAAGAAAATAAGGTTTGAGCATCTAAAAGACACGGTTATAACCTACTTGGTTTTTGTGGGCTGTTCCTTCATATTGTTACTTCCCTATTTTTTAACAACGAATCTAAAGGATGTAAGGACAGCGCGCCCCTATGAAGATTTTTTTTCCTTTAGTTCTAGACCATGGTATTTCTTTCTACCTTCTGAGAAAAACCCGTTTCTAGGTAATATATCAGCAAATATGTTGGATGAGATTAAGGGCTGGGACTATTTTTTGGCCGATGATTATTTTGCCAGGGAACACCAGTCAAGCTATTTTGGTGTTTCGTTTATAGCCCTTTTGTTAGTGACACTTATATATTCTGTAAAAAGAAAACGCCTAGTTTCTACCGAACTTCTCATTACTAGCTTACTGATAATATCATTTATGATGCCTCCCTTTTTTACTATTCGCGGTGTTGTGTTTTATACTCCAGGCTGGTTGCTATATAAGTTTTTTCCGATGTTTAGGGTTACAGCAAGATTGAGTGTTATGTTGTTAGCCCTGTTGTGTACCCTAATTGTGCGAAATATAACCCACGTCCCTGCAAGGACTAGATATATTCTAGTTTTGATTCTACTGACCTTTGGTCTACTTGAGACCTTTATACCTTCTAGAATTTGGCAAGCAGCAAATCCATCTGAGGTGTACTTCCACTTGGAGGGGAAAAAGTTTGCAATATATCCGTATAGTAAAACAGATGAAGGAATGTATTGGTTGCCCGTGCACAAGGGGTTTTTGGTTAATCCGAGAGGGTATAAGAACAACCAGTTTAATTCTGAGGAATATACCGAAGGGTTGCCATATGGAAATTTGAGAGACATAGAATATTTGGTAGTTATTGGGGAAAGTGAGAATTTCAGAAGCAGAGAAGATTTAAAGGTTGTTGAAGAATTTGATGATTCTACGCTTTTTAGCGTGATAAAATGATTTTGTGAGAAGATTTTGGTTTATAGTAATTTTGAGTTTTGCAATATACTTTCTTTCTTGGGCTGTAGTTTATCTTTCTGGGCTTAACTCCCTTCCCATCCAGTCCGAAGACACACTTCCTACGGTGTTCCTTCCCGTAACGATAATCAAAGAGAAAACCATATATGCGGACACTTACTACAAGATGATTCGTGACCGTTACCCGCACCCCGATGATAAAGATTTTCAAAAAGACTTAACCCCCTTTTATTTTCAAAAAGTTGGAGTCCATTACATCTCTGCATTTCCTTTGATAACAGGGTTTTTGGCATTGCCTATATATTTTTTTCCAATAATTTTTGGATTATCAATTACTTGGGTAAATTTAATAATTTTGTCCAAAATTTCATCAGCCTTGATTGCAGCGGCCGGCGGTGGAGTTTTATATTTGTTATTGAAGAAACACTTTAAGGTTTCGGAAAAGAAGGCAATGTTACTAACAGGAGTTTATTTGTTTGGAAGTATTAATTTTGCGTTAATTTCCCAGGCTCTTTGGCAGCATGGGACTATGCAACTAATGATTTTACTGGCTTTATGGTTTTTGTATGAGAGAAAATGGTTTTTAACAGGTATTTTTTGTATATTGGCCTTGCTCTCAAGGCCTCCAGCAATTGCCTTCTTACCATTTTTTGGACTTTTAGTACTTTTGCAAAAGGAGACATTTAAAGATTTGGTTAATTTTGGATTGGGACTTGTACCTCCAATTTTGTTTTTTGTTTGGTATACCTCAACCTATTATTTAGGAATTGAAAACAATGGTTACGCTGGTCAGTTTTTGACTGGGTGGTTATCACGTTTCCCAGAAGGATTTTTAGGTCTGTGGATTTCCCCTAGTAAAGGCATTTTAGTCTACTCCCCAATATTTGTTTTCTCTCTTATTGGAGCGTACCTTGCGGTTAGAAACAGAGGTTGGAGATTAAGAGAAAATTTTATTTACGTAATTTCCTTATGTATTGTAGTTTTACATACAATGATTTTGGGGAAGTGGAAGCATTGGTATGGAGGTTGGGGGTTTGGTTATAGAATGGCAGCAGATATCATTCCTTTTTTAGTTATTTTACTGGTGCCCTTCATAAGATCCGAATTCTTTGAAAAATACAAAAATTGGTTTTTTGGACTATTAATATTTTCTGTGTTGGTTCAGGTCTTTGGAATGATATTTTTTGATGGAATTTGGCACGCAGCATATGATTTGGGGTTTGAGAATACTTCTTGGCTATGGAGTATAAGAGATAGTGAGTTCATTTTTAATATAAGACGGGTATTGGTAAAATTAGGTTATCTGTCCAGGGCCTGTCCAAAATGTTTATGAAATATAATATAATTTGCCTTTCAAACCAGCTTTGGGATTTTCCAAACTGGACAAATAAACGCCACGTTATGTCTCGTCTTGCAGAGAGGGGACACAATGTTTTGTTTGTAGATCCGCCTATAAACTTTGGTAACGTTTTTTTGAAACAGGTTCAGAGCGGTTTATGGGGGCTTAAAAGATTTCTATTGCATCACAAAAAATCTAAATGTGGAGCGGTTGTTTTCACACCCATCAATTTTTTACCAATAAGTGAAGTTAGTTCCGAAAAGCATGTTCGTAGAATAAAAAATATTGCCAAGCGAAATTTTGACCCAAATTTGAAAACAATCTTGTGGATTTATCACGTACAGCTGAAAAATTTAGAGAAATATATAGATAACTTGAAACACGATATTCTGGTTTACGACTGTGTAGATAATTATGAAGGGTTTCCGGAGGAAAAATCCATTTTTAGAACAAGTGAGTTTGGAAAAGAGTTGGTGGAGCAAGAGAAAGATTTAACTCAAAGAGCAGATGTGGTTTTTGCTTCTGCTCCGGGTTTGTTGGAGAAACTCGAAAAAGATAATAAAAACGTACACTTTACACCAAACGTAGGGGACTATCAAAGATTTAAAAATGTAAGCGAATTCAAAGATAAGATTCCAGATGAGTTAAAACAAATTCCTAGACCACGTGTGGGTATGATTGGAGCATTGGATGAATATAAGTTTGATGCCAATTTGGTAAAAAAAGCAGCACAGGAAAATCCCAAAGTTTCGTTTGTTCTCATCGGACCTTTTGCATTAAAAGATAGAGATGCCAGTTTAGAGAGTATTGGGCTGAGCGGATTGGGAAATGTTTATTACCTAGGCCCAAAACCGTATAAAGACAAGCATTTATATATGACAGGGTTTGACGCGGAGATGATACCCTATCAACTTAATGACTATACGGTGGGTGGTTGTTTTCCAGTCAAATTTCACGATTCTTTAGCAGCGGGATTACCTGTGATTGTGACTGATCTTCCAGCGTACGCTCCTTTTGAAGAGGTATGTTACATTTCTAGGTCTCCGGAGGAATTTTCACACAATATTAGAATTGCTTTAGATGAGGATTCCCCCAAAAAAGCCAAGGCCCGACAAGAAGTAGCAAAGGAAAATGATTGGAATGGGAAGGTAGGGAAGATGCTGGAATTGATTAGCAACACCCTCTCGTAACTTAGATTATGTTGATTATACAATAAATTGCACGGGTCAGACCCGTACGGGTCTGACCCTGTATAATAAGCTCATGAGGATACTTTATGTCTTAAACTCAGGACAGCCAGGTGGAATGGAACAACACGTGCTAGATCTTATTGAAGGTATGAAAAAACTTGGCCATGAAGTATTTGTATGGTGTCCCCAGGGCCCCATGTTTAAAAAATATGCTGACGCCGAAGCAAAAGTTACCGAAAAAGAAATTAAATGGGATATAGACTTTAAATATATTTTTCAGCTAAAAAAATTCCTAAAAGAAAATAAAATTGAAATTGTTCATAGTCATGAACTTAAGGCTGTAACAAATGCTACATTGGCGGGTTTTTTGGCAAGAACAAAGGTAAAAATTTCTCACACCCACACCCCTATTACAGAATGGCAAATTAACCCAATTAAAAAATTTATAAATATGTTGGCATATGCGCCTTTGGTAGATATTTTTTCTACTAAAGAAATTGCACTCACGGAATCTCGCAAAAAAACAAAGCGAAAAGAAGGGATTTGTAAGAGAAAACTTGTAGTAATACCAAATGGGGTTGATGTAGATGAATTTTGTTTTTCAGATGAAGCCAGAGAAGGGTTTAGAAGCTATATTTTGAGAAGATATGACATTCCACAAAACTCCTACATTTTTGGGGTTGTTGGGCGAATAAGCAAAGAGAAAGGCCATTCAGTTTTACTTGAGGCCTTTTCCAAAGTAGAGGGAGCCTACCTTTTGATTGCAGGTGGGGGCCCACTTGAGGAGGAAATAAAAAGGGATGCTAGGAATTTAGGTATTTCTGATAAAGTTATAGTTACGGGCCGTTTCCCCGCAATTGATCACAAAAAGTATTTTGCTGCTATTAATTGTTTTGTACATCCTTCTTTAGCTGAAGGGTTTGGTATTGTACTAACTGAAGCCATGGCCGCGAAAATACCCATTATTGCCTCGGACTTGGAGGTCTTACAGGAGGTTGGGGGAGATACCATATCTTATTTCAAAACCGGAGACAGCGTTGAATTAGCCCAGAAGATGAAGGAAATTTTAGAGGGTGAGGTAGCTTATGACCCTGATCCAGCATGTAAAAGAGTTAGGGAACGATATTCCCTAGACTTCTTTATAAAGCAATACGAAAACCTGTACCACACTCTGCTAGAATAGATCGCTTTGAAAGAATCAAAGCGCTATACAATTTTCTGTTAAAATTGAAATATATGAAAGTGCTTATGCAAGGTAGATTTGATCTCCAGAGTGGCGGGGGTGGTGATAAGGTCCAAATTGAAAACACTGCGGAGGAGTTACGTAGTTTGGGCGTAGAGGTTGATGTGGTTTACAATTATGTAAGAGATTATTCCCCATACGATTTAGTACACGTTTTTCAACTAGACTGGACCCCAGAAACCCATTTTTTTGCAAGAGAGGCAAAAAGGGTGGGACTTCCACTTTGTTTTTCACCAATTCACCATAACGTAAAAGAAGTAAAAAGGTGTGATGACGAATGTGTTTATGATTACAGAAGGTTTTCTAAATTTTTGTTTGGAAACCAGCACAAAAGGGATACTTTTAAGAATGTTTATCGCAGCTTTTTAAATCCCAAAAAGGTTGGACCCACTTTCCACAGCGTTTTTAAGGGTTTGAAAAATATGCACGTGGAAACCCTAACCCTTTCGGACGCAATTTTGGTGCAAACTGAACTTGAAGCGAAGGATCTCAAAGAAACTTATGGTGTAGATTTTAAATGGTTCAAAGTTCCTAATGGAGTAGGGGAGCAGTTTTTTCATTTAGAGGGGTGTCAAAATCCACTACCGTTTGATAATTATATTTTTAGCGTTGGTAGGATTGAACCACGAAAAAATCAGCTAAATATTATTAAAGCAGTGGAATCTGTGCGCCAAGAGTATGAAGAAGATATACAACTGGTTTTTGTAGGGACAAAAAATATGAAAAACCACCTTGAGTACACCCTTCGTTTTAACTGTGAATTAAAGAAAAACCCTTGGATAACCGTTGTTGATTACGTTCCCAACCGCGATATCCCCGCTTATTTCAAATTTGCCAAGGTATGTGTGTCAGCGAGTTGGTTTGAAACCACAGGACTAACTTTGTTGGAAGCTCTATTTTGTGAGACCAATGCAGTGGCCAGCAGCCCAAGGGCAAAGGAAATTTTGGGAGATTTAGCTTCGTATTGCGATCCCGGAGATTTGGATTCCATAAGTGAGGGAATAAAAAAGGAGTTTAAGGCCCCAAGACCAAGCTTGAGCCCTGGAATGAAAGCGGAGTATACTTGGGAGAATGCCGCCAAAAAGACATTAGAGGTGTATAGTAGTTTTTCGTAACATATGTTTGAAATAGTAATTTTAGCACTAATATTCATAGCCTCAACAATCTTAATTCATAAAAATTTTGATTTGGCAATTAAAGTGCTGTTAGTACTCTCTGTTTTGCTACATAAAGAAGTTTTTAGTATTTACAAGTGGAATTTTCTGCCGGTCAGGTTTTTTATGCTTGGTTTGGCGGTAGTATGTGGTTTAAAACTGCTTCCCAACATTAAAAAATATTTTAAAGATCCCTTTGTAGTTTTACTAGGCCTGCTCTGGTTTGTAAGAGGAGCTTCCATCATATTTTCACTAAATATTTCTGCCAGCCTTCAACTCTTTGCTTTTTTTACTACCATTCTTATTTTGGGAATAACACTTTATTCAAAATATATTAACCAACCAGAAAAAATCCTAAGCTTCATAAAACTTTATATTTATATTTGTTTTGGCTTGACCATATTTGGAGTTTTCCAACTTCTTTTGTATTGGAAAACTGATTTTATAATTGGAGCACTGTGGAACGTACCAGACCATATTTCCAGAGTAGGTTCCACTTTTTGGGACGTAAACCATTTTGCGGCACTACTAGCCCTTTTGTTGCCTGTCCTTGGTGTTTTATTCTTGCTTGAGAAGTCAAAAAAACAGAAAGTTTCTTACGCCCTTTTGTTTGTATTTATGACGGGAATGCTTTTACTTACAAGCTCACGCACCGCCTGGATAATTGCATTTTTCTCATTTTTGTCCTTTATAACCCTCCTTCTTATTAGAAAGTTTGGGAAAAGGGGTATTTTATATGTTCTGGGAGCAATTGTCTTAATTACAATCCCTCTTTTGGTTGAATACAGTGACAGATCCAGCCCTTTTAGAGCATACGTAAAAAACAAATTTCACTACAGATTGGATTCCTTTGCTTCCCACGTAATGCTTTTGCAGGGTTCCTATCAAATTTTTGAGGAGTTTCCAATTTTAGGAGGTGGTTACGGTGGATTTTTTGAACATTTCAAAAACACAGATATTTCAGCTACATTTTTTGGTAGGGATCCAGCTGCCCTAAACACCCGGGTTCCACCGCATACTATTTGGGGAGAATTAATGGCAGAAACAGGAATAGTGGGTCTAGGTATTTTTATACCCCTTGCCCTAGTTTTACTTATTCCTTTGTTAGTTAGTGCCCTCAAATTAAAGGATTTAAAACAAAGCCTTATTTCTAACGCAATGTTCTCTGCGCTACTTGGTATTTTAATTGCTGGTGTGTTTTACTCGTATAATGGGGAGTTTTTCTGGTTGGTGGTATTTTTCTATTTTATTTATGGTGTTTCAGTTTTGCCCAAAGACACAAGTGAGATAGTTAGAAATTTCTTTCAGAATTCTAAATTTTGGTTTGTAATACTAATTGTTATTTCGGCATTTCTAATTTTCTTTAAGCTTGGTTCAACACATTTAATACCTTGGGACGAGGCAATTTACGCAAAAGTAGCAAAAAATATGGTCCAATTGGGAGATTACATTAGTTTAAGATGGGATTACAATAATCTTTGGTTTGAGAAACCCCCCTTCGGAATATGGACACAAGCTTTGACAATGAATCTAATTGGGATTTCCAGTTTGGCAGCGCGTCTTCCCTCCGCGATCTTTGGTTTTGGAACCATAATCTTAGTTTATTTCATAGCTAAAAAATACTTTGGCCCCAAGGTTGGATTTGTTTCTGGACTTTCTTTGCTCACGACCTTTCATTTCCTGCAGTACTCCAGGTATGCCATGTTGGATGTAACTTCTACCTTTTTTATGACCCTGGCAATGTATTTGTACCTAAAGGCCAAGGAACAGGACATATTAAAATTTTGGATTTTTTCTGGAATCTCTGTTGGATTTGCTGTAATGACAAAGGGAATTATTGGATTTTTACCTTTTGTGATAATAGGTGGTTACGAGCTCTATTTAATTACTACCCAAAAACAAAAATTACTAACAAAAAGGTATCTTCATATGTTTGGTGCCTCTGCTGTGGTTTTTTTACCATGGCATCTTTTAATGACAATCAAATATAAAAGCAACTTTATAAGTAGCTACCTTATTTATCACGTTTTTGATAGGGCAACAACTGCAGTTGAAGACAAGGGACAACCAATATATTGGTATTTTGTGGTTCTTAAAGTCAGTATGCGCCTTTGGTTTATCTCTCTACTTGGAGCATTTCCGTTTTCTTTATACCAAAGCTTTAAACGCAAAGATAAAAAATATACCCTTTTAATTATCTGGTCCGTGATTATTTTTATGTTTTTTTCTTTGGCCCAATCAAAAATTGTTTGGTACATCATTCCAATTTACCCAGTTTTAGCTATTATCAATGGAGTTTTCGCTGTAAAAGTAATAGATTTTATTGCCCAAAAAATAAAAAACCCAAATTTTATAACTTTGGAATTGTACTTAATTGTTGTAGTAAGCCTAGGATACCTATTTGCTACCAAAGGACTTATATATACACCCGATCTAACCGGTCCCAAGGCAAGATTGTTGGAATTACGGGATCAGGAGTTTCCTACAAGAGATGCTTTACATATCCATGCAATTGAACTCCCTCTTATTTTGTATTATACGGACAGGCCTTTTAGTGGTTTTGACTTCCATTACGGGAAGGGAAGAATTCCTTTGCAGGAATACGATCAAAAGCTAATTATTTTAGCAAAAAGAGGACGGTTTCCCGGAGAGGATGCTTTGGTTAACGGTAAGGAGGGAAATATTGTGGGGGAGGATGGGGATTATGTGCTGTGGTATTACAAATCAAACTTAGATTTGGATAGAAAGCAACTAGGAGTTGTAGTTGAGCACAGAGATAATCTCTCAAAAGATGGAGTTACTGCCCAAGAACAACCCTCTTACGATCGGTTGACTAAGGAAATAGAGACCTTGAAGGCAAAGGTTGGCGAGTAAGCCAGTACACTGTTGCCAAAGTAATAAATGAAGCTATGAGTTGGGACCAGATTAAACCCTGCAAAGAGAAACCTGGGATAAGTAAGATCGCTGCAATAATAAAAACCCCCACCTTTAGACCATAAATCTTGGCCAAAAAGTGAGTTTTGCCCTCTACATAAAAATAGTTCTCCATGAAGGTATGAATTGCGGTTATAGCACTAGAAACAATCAAAATATTTAACAAAGGTAGGGAATCTGAAAATTTGTCACCAAAAAATTGGATTATGAAAAACCTTCCAATAGTGGCAGCCAAAAAACCTAATACAAGAAGACCTAGGGCGAGTAATCCTGTTTCTTTGTAATCGTAACCAGACCCTTTTTTTGATTTCAGTGCATTTTTTGGCAACAGGACCGTAAAAATCGAGTGTGAGGCTAACATAAAAACAACAGAAATTTTATTGGCCAGTGAAAAAATTCCCACATTGGTAAAATTTCCAAAAATTTTTGCAAAACTGTTGGTGATTGCAGGAAAATTCTCACTTGTGAGTTGCGCGGTTCCGGGGGAGAAAGATTCTTTAAGAAGTTCACAACCTTTGCGTAAGTTAATTTTTGGCATTTTTACAGGACAAAAAGGGATTAGAAACAAGGTGGGTAGAAGGGAAAGGGTAAAGGTACCCCAAAACTCCGTATACCCAAAATTTATTGTTCCCAAATAAGCCAGTAAGGCGATAACTCCTTTTATTACAGATGGGAGAACTTCCAGAACAATTAGTGCAGTGTAAGCTTCCACCTTTTGGAAGAAGCCAAAGAGGGCGTATTTAATACCATAAAGCCCAAACCCTGTTAGAAACAACAGAATCTCAATATTTCGAGAGTACCCCAGGGATAATAAGATACCCAAAGATATTGGTATACCAGCTAAAAAGAGCAGTATTTTTGCTGATACGTATCTTTTCACAATATCTTGTTTAACCTCAATTATTGATTTAGCAACATATATTGAGTTAGTTCCAAAATCGGTCAATCTGGCCAAACCTACTAGAATACTTGTAATCAAGGCGTATTTACCAAAGGTTGGGACGTCTAAAACCTTGGCAACTACAGCCAAAAGCAAAAAGTTTAATACCGCGCTAAGTGCCATGCCAAATCCCATATAGGCTATTTTTTCAAATGATTTTGGTAGTTTTAACTTTTCTAGCACGTTTGTATTTTAGCACCAAACACTAGCGCTTTCCTTTTTGTTAGAATACTTATATGAAAATAGGCATTGATGCAAGATTTTATAGAAGAGCTGGTCCAGGAAGATATACTAAATCCGTAGTCCAACATCTAGAAAAAGTGGATAATAATAATGAATATGTAGTTTTCCTGACAAAAGATGGTTTTGAGGAATACCAACCCCAAAACCCAAACTTTAAGAAAATTCTTGCAGATTATCCCTGGTATTCCTTTGCAGAGCAGACCACTTTTCTTTGGAAGGTAATGCGCCAGAAGTTAGATTTGTATTATGTGCCCCACTTTAATATCCCGGTTTTGTACTCCGGCAAAATTGTGACCGCTATTCCTGACATGACCATGCACAAATTTTCCACCAGGTTTAGTACCACTCTCCCGCAGTGGTACTTTGCCATCAAAAAGGTGGTATACAAAATGGTTTTTTGGTGGGCAGTTCATAGATCAAAAAAGGTAATTGTGCCATCCCAAACTGTACTCAAAGATTTTCAAGAGTATTTAAATTTTAAAAAAGATAAGTATGTTGTGGCCCTTGAAGGCGTAGACCCAGACTTTTTAAAAACCCATCCAAATCCCCAAGAGGTTTTAGATAAATATAGTGTGAGTAGAAATTATATTTTGTATGTGGGAAGTATGTATGAACACAAAAATGTACCTAATTTAATTGAAATGTATAAGATTCTGAAAAATAAATATGGCTATAAGGGTCAGTTTGTATTGATAAGTAAGAAGGATGAGTTTTCGAAAAGAATAAAATTGCAAATTGAAGACGAAAAACTAGAAAGTGATATTATTCTTCCGGCTTATAAAGTGGAATCTGATAAAAAAACCGTGGTTTCTGACTTAGAGGTTACGGCTTTTAGGCAAAAAGCCGATGCTTACGTTATTGCAGCCCTAACAGAAGGTTTTAGTCTCACGGCCCTTGAAGGCATGGTGCATGGGCTTCCTGCAGTAATTTCTGATATTGAGTGCCACAGGGAGATTTATGGTGATTCAGCTCTGTATTTTGACCCTAATAGCCCAGAAAATATGGCAGAAAAAGTAAACCAGATGCTTACAGGGCAGAATTTAAGAAATGAGTTTATGAAAAAAGGCTATGAGCAAGTGAAAAAATATGATTGGACCAAAACAGCCGAGATTACATTAAAAGTTTTTGAATCTGTGTAGCGGTTTTTTGCCAGGTAAATTGTTCAGTCCAAGTTTTTGCTTCCCTTAGTTTTAACTCGTTTCCCAAACTGGAAAGCGCCTTCTTCATAGCATTTTTCATTGAATCGACACTATTAGAATCGGCAAATATTGGAAACTCGCCCCCAACTTCTTTATAAGCGGGGATATCTGAAACCACAGTTTGGGTTTCACAAGCCATAGCCTCAATTAAAGGGAGACCGAATCCCTCCTCCAGCGAAAAATTCACGTACGCTTGAGCCCCAGATAAAAGTGCTGAACGATCCTTATCTGGAATTCTATCCAAAAACAAAACCCTATCTTCAACCCCAAACTTTTGTGGTGCCTCCAAAGACTTTTCCCACTCCCAACCTTTTTTACCCGCAATAACCAATTTGGTGTCGGTCCCAGTTTTACTAAAAGCTTCTACCATCCGTGGAATATTTTTCCTTGGCTGAATAGTAGACAAGAAAAATAAATATGGTTCGTTACCCAAATTATACCTTTGTCTAACTTTCTCTATTTCTACTCTTGATCTTTTGTAAAATGTTTTGTCTACGCCTTCTGGCACGATGTGTATTTTGAAAGTAAACGGTTTCAGATAAAAAGTTTTTGAAATAGCATCTTTCGTCGCTTGAGAAGGGACAATAATTTTTCTAGAAAACAAACAAACCCAAAATATTATAAAAGGGTGTAGAAGCCTTCTAATTGGTTTCCCCTTAAATTCCTTATTAACCTTGTGCTCCAAACCATGAATCATACTTATCATTTTGACCCAAGTCCATTTGAGACCAGGAATGGTGTGTGTAGGGGAGAAAAATATTCTAACCGGATGTTTTAGAAGTTCCCAAGCTAAGCTAATTTGTGTCCACAAGCCAAAAGGTTTTAGAACCTTGTATTTGAAATTTTTATTTCCCCCAGTAAGTTTCTCAAAATATCCCTGTGGAGGTTTCCTGTCAAAATAAATTACATATTCATTTTTGTGATCAACTTCAGCCAGAGCTTTATATAGGTGGTAGGTATATTTTTCTGGCCCCGCTGGGTTTTTCCACAGTAGCCTCTGTCCATTTAAACCGATCTTCATAAATGAATTATAATACACTCATGAAAGTTGCGTTGGTGTGTGATGATCTTATACAAAATGGGGGGCATGAAAAAGTAATTTTGGATTTTTGTGAGATATTTCCGGATGCTCCACTTTATACCACTGTTGCTACATTAAAATGGAAAAATATATGTGATAAAAAAAATATTAAATTGAAAACCACGTGGATTCAATATCTCCCATTTATAACAAAACTTCAGAGATTTTATGCCCCCTTTGGATTTTATATTTGGGCGTTACAAGGAATAGACTTTTCGCAATATGATTTTGTGATTTCGCTATCCTCTAGATTTGCACATGGCATAAAAACTAAAAGTAAGCACATCTGCTATATGAGTACAGTGGGAAGAATGTTTTGGGAATCAACTAATTATTTTAAGAACGAGAAAATTGGCATATTAGGAAAAACCTTTCTTGCGCCCTTTCTAACTGCTATTAGAGTTTGGGATTATAATGCGGGACAAAGACCAGATTATTTTTTATGTAATTCTAAAACCACCCAAAACAGAATAAAGAAATATTACAGACGCGAAGCTAAAATAATATACCCAGCTATAGATACTGAGGAATTTTCTAAGAAAGTGGATTATCCAGAAAAAGATTATTTTTTGGTATTAACGCGTTTAGCACACTGGAAAAGGGTAGATGTTGCCGTAGATGCGTGTAGGAATTTGGGTTTAGACTTGAAAGTCGCTGGAAGTGGTCCTGCTATAGGTAATTCAAAGGTGTATCTAGGGCGTGTTTCAGAAGAAGAAAAAATCGCTCTTTTGCAAAACTGTATTGCCTTGATTAACACCCAACTCGAAGATTTTGGAATCGTTCCTCTTGAAGCCATGGTCTGCGGAAAGCCCATAATCGCTTACGGCAGGGGTGGTGCTTTGGAGACTGTGGTTGAAGGGGTTACAGGTGAGTATTTTAATAAACAGACATCTGAAAGCCTAGAAAAAGTTTTAAAAAGTTTTGACCCTAAAAAATATTCAGAAAGCAATTGTAAAAAACAGGCAGCTAAATTTGACATTAAGATATTTAGGGAAGACATACAAAGTTTTGTGGATAATGTATACTTAGAGGGTTAAGTATGTTTTACGATATAACTAAGCGCTTTGTAGATATTGTGGGCGGAATTTTAGGTCTAATTATTTTTTCCCCCGTTACATTACTTTCAATGTTGTGGGTAAAATTAGTTTCTCCAGAGGGACCAGTTTTTGCAGATACCCCAAACCGAATTGGAAAAGATGGCAGAAAGTTTCGTATGTTTAAGATTAGATCTATGATTCCCAATGGCCAGCAGTGGCTCGAAGATCGCCCTGAATGGTTGAAAAAATATAGGGAGAATGATTATAAGTTGGACCCAGACCCCAGATTAATAAAAGGGGCAAAATTTTTGAGAAAAACCAGTATTGATGAAATGCCACAATTTATAAATGTTATATTGGGTCAAATGAGTTTGGTAGGACCACGGGCTTACTTTCCTTTTGAGTTAAAACAGCAAGAAAAAAAATTTCCTGAAACCGCGCAAGATATAAAGACTCTCCTAACAGTAAAACCTGGGATAACTGGGCCTTGGCAAGTAGGTGGTAGATCAGAAATTCCTTTCCCGCGACGTGCAAATATTGATGCAGGATATGCCAAAAGAAGATCTATACTGTATGATTTATTAATAATTCTGAAAACGCCTCTTGCAGTACTTAGTCAAAAAGGATCATTTTAACTTATGAAAGAAAAAATAAATAAAATTAAAACCCCCCAATTTTGGGGGAAAAAGAAAGAGAAGCTAGATAGCCTTAATTTAGAAAGTGAACAAAATATGCCGCAACAGCAAAAACTGGGAAAGTTTAAAAAATTGAAAATAAAAAAACCCAAATTTTTTTCCAATGGTTTGGGGATTACCGGGGGGATTGTTTTGGTTATTTTAGCTATAGTTTCCCTTATTGGATATAAACTTTTAGTTCAACCAGCCCTTACCCTTTATGTTAGTGCTAATACAATAAAAAAGGACATGAATGAGATTACTCAGTCCATTGCTAATAGGGACCTAATTGAACTAGAAGCAGCACTGCAGGAAACAGAAAAACATTTAGAAGAACTTAGAACCGATAGAGAGAGCAAGTTTGGTTGGATGAAAGACACAACAGTGTTTAAAGCAAACGAATTTTATGAAGATTCGGATAGGTTTATAAACGCGGGTCATTTGGCAATTGAGGCTATTAGGGAGATTATGGGGATTGTAACTCCTTTTGCGGATGCAGCAGGACTAAGGGTTTTAAAGGAACAAGAGGTTGTTCAGGCCGAAGGATTGATGGAGGCGTTTCAGGCTTGGGTTTCTTTAATGCCCCAAGTTGCTGAAGAAATGGATATAGTTTTGGAAACCTTAACTCTGTTAGGCGAGGAACTTGAGCCCGTAAATACTGCAAAATATCCAAAGGAAATGAGAAATATCCCAATTAGGTCCAATGTTGAGTTTGCTAAAAACTCTCTTGTTAAGGCCAAGGATTATGCCCCGGATATAAAACAAGCTTTGGTTATTCTTCCAAGAATGCTTGGAGTAGACAGCTATATAGCTAAGAGATATATGGTTATTATGCAAAATAATATGGAAATTAGGCCAACGGGTGGATTTTGGACTAATTACGCTACATTCAAGATGAGGGATGCATTACTTCAATCCGACTTTACGTCAAAAGATTTCTACAGTATCGATAACACTCTCGATATTATTGATGCTACGTATGATTTTCCAGACGCGCCTCCTGCATATACCAAATATCTACAAATTGAAAGATGGTACGCCCGAGATACAAACAGTTCTCCAGACCTAGCCACATCAGTTGACCAGTTTATGTTTTATTACAACATGGGCAATAGAATTAATCCTTTGGAGATAAAACCAATTGAAGGAATAATTACAATAGACACACAAGTAATCAAGGAGCTTATGGAAATAACGGGACCGGTTACTGTAAATGGCGTAACTTACAATTCCGAAAATGTAGTTTTGGAGCTTGAGAGGCTGGCTTCTCTTAATATTAGGGAGCAGATTAATAGGAAGGGTGTTTTAGGAGACCTGATGGAGGCAATGTTAGTGAATGTGTTTGAGTCTGAAAGATACCTTTGGAGCCAATTAATAGACAAAGTTGTTGATCTGGCAATGAGAAAACATATTCAAGGGTTTTCTTTTGATGAAGAAGCTCAGGTTCTACTAGAAAAGTATGGTTTTGCCGGAAAATTAGCCACACCTGAAAAGGGAGATTACTCTATGGTTGTTTCTACGAACCTAGGTGGGGACAAGACGAACTGGTTTACAAACAAAATTGTTAACCACACACTGGAGAAAGAGGGTGATAGGTGGGTTAGGACTGTTGAGATTGTTTATAACTATGAGCAACCGGGGGATGAGTATGCTCCTTTCATCAAGAGGTTTAAGGATTGGGTTAGAGTGTATGTTCCTGCTGGAAGCGAGTTAATTAGTTTTGAGGGGTCTGAAGATGCCACAGATGTAGGTACGGGAACTGGGGAAGAGGGAGATAAGATGTACTACTACGGGTACGTGGAGCTAGGTCCAGATGAAACCAAAACTTTGACAGTTAAGTATTACCTACCGGAGGGTGTAGTGGGGGAGGATGTTTACGATTTATTGATTCAAAAACAAGCGGGTATTGTGTCGGAGATGCATAACGTGAAAGCGGGTAATGAGGCCGAAGAGGTTGAGTTGATGAAGGACGAGAAGGTTTCAATAAGATTTTAATAAGAAAGTCGTAAGGGGAACCCATCCACGCCAGACCTGCCTGCCGGCAGGCAAGGGCTACGGTGGGCACGTAAAAAACCGCCAGGGGCTTATGCCAAAGGCGGTTTTTTCTTTTTGTGCTTAATTATTTTATTTGGGAGAAAAAAGTGATTTAATCTCCGCAACCAGCTTGTCAACAACGAACTTCTTCATGATGTCGATGATAAATAAAGTCATGCTAATAGTAAGGCTTATTTGAAAAGCAAAAAGCCAACTGCCTTCCCAGAGAAGGATACGTGCTATTGGGATTGTGACCAAGGACGCCAAAAGACAACCAAGAAAACTATCAAGAATATATTTAAACATTGAATTCACTGCCTCCTGTGTTTTATTTGCCGCCATTATAACTTGTTTTTCCATTTATTTCAAACTATAGGATGTAGCGTATATTGCATTTAACTCTTTGATACTATAAAATACATTGTAATATTACCCAAAAGACTAGAGAAGGAGTGTAAAAATGCCCAAAATTATAATAACTATTCAGTGCTCTAAAAAGGCTGTGGAGCATCTAGATCCCAACTTTTCAAATCTCGATGTTTCCTTAGCATCCACCACTGTCAGTGCCTTAGATTATGAGAAACTTGAGAGAGAGGACGTACTCGTAGCTTTAGGTATATTGGATAAAGTTTCCCCTAGAGCGGAACCCTTCGCGCAAATTAACGCCGTTGTGTACAGAACCCCAAAGAAAGAAGATTTATTGAAAACTCTGGCTTGGGTACTTGCCAAAGCATGGTTCAAATTCTGCAAGGACCATACTATTACTTGGGGGGAAACGGTTCGCGTACAGTCCACATTAGCTGATGGAGTTCGACAGCCCGTTGAAGAAGTAAGAAAATACTTCAACCTATAGATAAGGCCCTTTGGGAGTGAAATTTAATCCCAGAGGGCTTTTGATTTTTTGCTGTAGTATATAAATATGCGGGGGATAACTACGGATGCATTTGTAATAAAAAACATAAATCTAAAAGACGCGGATAAAATGTTCACCATTCTAACCCCCCAAAAAGGCAAAATATCAGCTCTGGCCAAAGGTGTTCGCAAAATAAACTCTCGTAGGGCTGGAAATCTAGACACTCTAAATAAAATTTCCGTACAACTAAACAAATCAAAAGGTGACATGTACTACATAACTGAAGCCAAAGCCCTAAAAACCTATCAAAACATCAAAAAAGACTACACAAAAATTCAAAAAGCCACCTATATTATCGAATTTATAAACAAAGCCATTTTTGGAGAAGAAGAGGCACAAGAAGCCTTTGATCTGCTTGAGGAGGTTTTGGATAAATTAGAGTCAAACGGGGTTAATTCAAGCTTGGTAATAAATAAATTTGAGCTAAAAATGTTGAAATATTTAGGTTACGAACCCCCAAAATCAATTTTATTGTCTTGGAAAGGTTTTGTTAAAGAAAAAAAGTTTGAAGATGCAGATAGGGTAGTGAAAAATTTTGTTAGAGAAATGATTCAAGAAGACTTCAAAAGCTTGGAGATACAATAAAAAGGTTGTATATTAAATATTATGGAAAAAGCCGCCGTACAAAAAATAACCTCATTATGTAAAAGGCGCGGTTTTGTATTTCAATCGAGTGAAGTATATGGTGGCTGGGAAGCAACTTATGATTTTGGACCCCTGGGAGCGGAAATGTTGCGAAATCTAAGGAATATTTGGTGGGAGGATTTTGTCATTAAAAGATCAGATGTGGTTGGTTTAGACGGTGCAATAATTTCTCACCCCAAAGTCTGGGAAGCCAGTGGTCACACCGACTCTTTCGCTGATGCCATGGTAGAAGATACGGTCACACACAAACGCTACAGAGCAGACACTTTAATTGATGAGGCTTTAGAAATAATTTCAGATGGTTACAGCTTAGAGGAATTTGATAAAGTAATAGAAGAAAACAATATTAAAAGTCCTGAAGGAAATCCACTTTCTAAAACAAAATATTTCAATCAACTAGTAGAAGTGAAAATTGGTACCACAGAGGATGCCAAAATTACAGCGTACCTACGTGGAGAAACCTGCCAACCCATTTTCTACAATTTCAACCTTGTTAAAGACTCTATGAGAAAAAAAATTCCCTTTGGTATTGCTCAAGTTGGTAAGGCTTTTAGAAATGAAATTAAGGTTGGACCATTTTTCTTCAGAACTAGGGAATTTGAACAAATGGAACTAGAAATGTATCTGCACCCGGATGATTGTGATAAGTATTTTGAGGATTTTAAACAAATGTCTTTGGATTGGTTGGTAAGTATTGGGCTAAATAAGAAAAATTTGAGATTGAGGGATCAAGAATTTAAAGAGAGGGCACACTATAATAAGATTGCCACCGACGTGGAATATGAATTTCCATTTGGGTGGAAGGAATTTCAAGGTATTCATTATAGGGGGGACTGGGATTTGAGCAGACATGCCGAGTTTTCTGGGGAGAATTTTACCTATAAAGACGAGGAGCGGGGTGAAGAATACGTTCCACATATTGTGGAATATTCACTTGGTTTAAATAGGTTAATGTTGGTATTGTTGTTTGAAGCTTACACAGAGGAAAAAGATAGGGTAGTGTTAAAACTAGACAAAAAGGTGGCCCCGTATCGTGTGGCAGTGTTTCCTTTGGTGAAAAATAAACCTGAACTTGTGGAAAAAGCAAAAGCAGTATTCGATGGCCTAGTGGAGCAGGGTTTTAGTGCAGCGTGGGATGATAGGGGAAATATTGGTAAAAGGTATTTGTCACAAGATGAGATTGGCACACCAAGCTGTATAACGATTGATTATGATACTTTGGAGGACGATACGGTAACGGTGAGGGATAGGGATACGACTGAGCAGGTTAGGGTGGAAATCTCAAAACTTTCTGAGGTTATATAAACACCAAAGCTCTAAGTAGTAAGCGAGTTCCCTCATTCTTAACTTAGAGCTGTAATTAGTGCTTTCATTTACCGGCCTTTTTCTGATAGACACTACAAAATATTATTCCACTGCGGTTTTGGTCACACTTGAGTTTTATCCCTCCATCAAAGTAGTAACTTCCCAGAATGTGCCACCTCTGTGGAATTTCTGTCACCAGGTTACCATCAGACAAAGCGATGCCGGCAATGGGACATCCCTGAAATAAGGATCCCAGCGGCTCCCATTGTGTGATAAAGGCGCTTATGCACATAACCAGGAAGACCAGAACAATTACTGAGATTAATAATATACCCGCTGTTGTTTCCATCCTGCCACTACGGCGCTCAAGGATTTTTAGCATTTCCTCCTCCTATCTCCTAT
>JBHPHX010000001.1:0-111678 GCA_042571515.1 Patescibacteria group bacterium | reverse complement strand
TAAAGTTTTTAACATTTTCATAGCTAGAAATACTCCGGCAATAGTTCCGACAATACCTAAGGTTGCGACACTATTGAACACTTCGTTGTATGGTTTGTCAAAATTCAGATTCCAAAAATCACCTGTATTCATAGAAATAGCCCTGTAACGTGGAAAATTTAGGTAAAAGGAGGAGGGGCCCGTTGCCAGTAGTGGAAAGTCTCGAATTGTAGAGGAAGCAATTATCCAGGACTGTTTTGGGGATAGCTTGAGCTCCTGTGGATGGTTCTCATTTACAATAAAATCTCTAGTGGTAGGGGAGAGTACCATTAAAGTAAGCGCCAGCATTATACCCGCGACCATATTAAGAATTACTCCATTTTTCTTTATTAGATCAAAACTTGAGAAAAGCAAAATTCCCAACCCGCCAATGACTAACACTGCCCAAGAGGCAGAAGATGGGATGAGTAACGCTAGGAAGAAGTTAACAACAATAGAAACAACAAGCGCAAGTTTGCTCGATATTCTTGTTTCATATATTAGGGATGAAAAGGCTATTATTGCTCCCAGTGCCGCCAAAATTGAAGCAGTTGCTCCAGATCCTGTTGTATTAAATGAAGGTGTTTTTAGATAAGAAGCGGACCCAACATACATTCCAAAGTAGCTAAATAGAGTGACTAGGCTTGAGGCTGTGGCCCCGGCTAGGAGGGAGTAAACAACCGCCTTAATAGCCCCCCTTCCTTTAAGATTTGCTGTAAGGATGTAATAAAATACGTACATCACAAGTATCGAAAACATACTTGGAAACCAGCGCCCCTGACTTCCAAAGATACTAGTATCTTTGTTTAGGGAAAAGATTGCAGAAAGAACGGTTACAGCGGTGAAAAGGAACAGCGGAAGATCAATAACAGACTTAACAACACCCAGGCCTTTTTTCTGTACGATTTTGACAATCCACAATACAGTTAGAATTATGGAAAACCCAGTCAATAGCATTAACTTGTTAAATTCAAAAAACTCTGTGGTGATTGGCAGAAAGAACACGGGCATTAAGAACACCAAAAGGGCTAACAGTACTCCAAAAACCTTGTCTAAATTAAATTCGGATTTATTCATTTTCCTCCTTATAAATGATTAACTATATTTATTGTAGTTTGAGGATTACAAAGTGTCAATATAACACTTTCCCGTAACGGGAAAGATGTCTTTAATTGCTGATCCACCAAGAAAAATCCGAATTGCTCTTCACGGGAGCATCTAATCTTAAGTAAAATCCTTTGCCAGGTTCAATTTCACCCACCCAATACCTATTTGCGGGGGAATAATCCTGTGTGAAGGTAACATATATCTTCGATTCCTCATCTATAAAGGCACTTCTTATAAAAGTTCTATCATTGTATAAAGGAACAGTTGAGTTTCCACTGTCCAAGATGGTTATAAATTCGCTTAAAACAACAGTGGTATTTTTGGGTTTGGATATATTAATAACCCCTAGTTCACTAAGAAGTATAAATATTAACAAAATCAAAATTAGGTAGGTGGTAATCCTGCTTTTTATACGAGGCGAGTTAACTTTTGTGTAAAGATCCTGAAGTTTGGTGCGAGTGTTAATTTTTTCACCTATTTCTTTATTACTAAAGCCCCTCTTTTTTAAATCATCTATTAATATTAGCCTTGAAAGCACCCAGACGGGATAATGGCCCTTGACAGAGCCTGATTTGGCCTGTTTTCTTTCCATATGTGGAAGCCACCCAATCTTTGTGTAATACCTCAACCTGTTGTAAGGATCTCCTTTTCCCAAATCCACCTTTTTACTTTTTAGTTTCTTTACTAATTGGTTTACCTCAATATAGTTTTTCATATGCAAATATTGTATCACCAAAGATAGTTTGTAACTAGTTGAATTGTCCCAATTAATGTTATATATTGAATACATGAATCAGGAAAAAATTTCAAAGGCTTTTTCCGACAAGAACAGGCTAAAAATTTTAAGATTCCTGAGTGAAGGCCCCCAGAACGTAAGTTGGGTGGCAGACAAGCTAAATGTGGAGGAGAACCTAGCTTCTCACCACCTTAGAGTTTTGGCTTCACTTGGATTTCTGAAAAATAATAAAAGAGGTAGAGAGGTCTTTTATAAACTCAACGAGGCGAGATTCGTCTCCTTGATAAAAGATCTCAAGAAAAACCCTGCTTTTGAGGAAATACTAATAAAGGCAATGGAAGGTAACTAGAAGGTTACCTCTTCCTAAGATAAGGCGTCATTTAGATGGCGTCTTCTCTTTTGTAAACCTTTCGCGGGAAATATGCGGGAATAATGTTACTTACAAGTCCATAATAGGGGTAGGTTTGCGGGGAATATGCGTTAATTAATATTCTAGTTTAACTAGAATATTGGTGCTTCCCTAATATATATTTGTATGTCAGGGTAGGGGACATGGATATATCCCTGGCTAAAATACTCCAAACTATTTCTACAAAATATATTTACATTTATCCTGTATCCTTGTTTTTAGGTGGAGTTTTTGTTTCCTTGCTACTTTCCAAATACGTGTTCTCTAAAAAAGAGATTTGCGTAGATTCAGAGGGAGTGGGAGGTTATATATTTGCAGATATATCTGGTGCAGTAAATAAGCCAGGGGTATACCAGTTGCCCGACAGCTCTCTAGTTGTGGATCTGCTAAAACAAGGGGAAGGAATACAAACTCAGGTTTCTAAAGAGTGGGTTTCAAAGAATCTAAATTTGTCTTCCAAACTTGAAGACGGACAGAAAGTATACGTTCCATTTGAGTGGGATATCATAAATGAGGAAATTTACGATATTATACCCCTCGAATTTGACATTCCCGAGACGACACCCTTAGAGGAACCTAGTACCAAAACGGGGAAATTGAATGTAAACAAGGCAACAATGGAGGAATTAGATGGTCTTCCAGGTATTGGGCCTACCTACGCTCAGAAAATAGTTGATAATCGACCGTACGCCGATTTTGAAAGCCTAAAAGAAAAGTCGGGCGTTAAGGCCTCTACTTTGGAGGATATAAAAAAAGATCTGGTATATGAGTAAAATTATTTTTGCTTTTTTGGTTATTTTTGTCCTTTTCAGACTAGACAATGTATGCCAAAGATCCCTCAAAAATTGTGTGATTATGTCTCAGGATAGGGGAGACTCGTCATACAAATGGGTTGAGGATGTTCATAAATATTCCCAAGAAGTCGTGAATAGTTTACTACCTAGCCCACATAGCGAGCTTTTGTTAGGGATGACAATTGGTGCCAATTATTTTTCCTTCTTACCTACGTTTAACGACATGCTTCGAGAAACTGGGACCATCCACGTCGTAGTTGTTTCCGGGTTCAATATTAGTTTGGTCTACACTCTGATCTTTAGAATCTTCGGCCAACCTTACAAAATAAAAAATTTATTACCTGCGGTAATTTGCACTCTTGGATACGCGGTAATTTCCGGATTTGACCCCCCGGTTATTAGGGCTTGGATAATGGGTAGTATTTTTACCTTAGGAAAGTACTACGGACGCAAGATCCCTGTCCAAGCTGTTCTTGTATTTTCGGCCCTAGTTATGCTTGTAATCAATCCCCTGTATTTGTTTTCATTGAGCTTTCAACTCAGTTTCCTAGCCACTCTGGGCCTGGTCCTATTTGCTAATCCAGTTCAAAGCTTCTTAGAAAAGAGATTAGAGGCTAAGGGGGTGTTAATAGAGGATTTAAGTGCCACCCTGGCGGCCCAGGTGCTGGTTTGGCCGTTGATTTCGTACAGCTTTGGTACGATAAGTCTGATTTCACCTTTAGTTAATTTTCTTATCCTCTGGACTGTGCCGTTGACAACAATTCTTGGTGGAGTGTTAATTATGGTGGGAGCTATACCGATTATTAATGAGGCTGTAGGACTACTAGCGTACATGCCTCTGGAGTATTTCACCACCGTTGTGGAATTTTTTTCCAAAGTGCCTCACGCCTCAATTGGCATTACAATTGGGTTGAAATTTCTTATTATTTACTACTTTTTTGTCTTTATGTTAGTAAAATGTCGCAAGTAAAAGTGTATTTATTTCTCATCTGCTTCTGTATAGGGGTTTATACCCTCCGTAATCAAAACCACCCGTTCTCAATAAGGGTTTTTGATGTAGGTCAGGGGGATGCAGTTTATATAAGAACTCCCTGGGGAAAAGCTCTTATTGACGGCGGGCCAAACTATGAAATCTCTAGACATTTGAGGAAAGAGTCCCCTTTCGGAACATGCAATTTGGATCTGGTGGTACTCACCCACCCCCATGCGGATCATAAGCGGGGGTTGGAGAGACTTTCTACATATTGCAAGCTTGGGTGGCCACAAAAATCTGTCTACAAATGGGGGGATGTCACGCTTGTAATTTTTCAGCCTTGTAAAACTTGTGACGAAAATAACTCATCTATTATTGTACTGTTAGATTATGGAAACTTTGAGGCACTTTTTATGGGTGATCTAGAAAGCGAGGGCCAGAGTTATATAAATATGGAAAGATTGGATTACTACATTGACGGTCCTTTGGAAGTTTATAAGGTTCCACATCATGGTGCAAAAAACGCGTTAAATAAGGAATTCCTGCTACATCTTCGTCCAAAATACTGCCTAATCCCTGTAGGTAAAGGAAATATGTATGGTCACCCCCACCAAGAAGTATTAAGTTTTTTAAGGGAAATTGAATGTGAGGTTCTAAGAACAGACATGGAAGGAAGTATTGAGGTTTTTATTGATTGAAGGTATTATAAATGTATCGTATGAGGTGTTATGAAGGACTATTTAGAGCAAAAAGTAATAGAATCAGTCAAAAATGCGTTTGATATTGCATTAGAGATTGTACTTATTGAGCATCCCGACAACAAAATCCACGGTGATTTCTCAACAAACGTTGCACTTACCCTGACAAAGAAACTCAATCAGTCACCAATGGATATTGCCAAAAAACTGTGCTATGAGCTACACAGTTTTGATATGGAGTTTGAGTTTCTTGAAGACAAGTACCCCATTTTTGAGAGTATAGAGTGCTCGTCACCCGGCTTTATAAATTTCAAATTATCCGATAATTGGTTAAAGAATTTACCCTACCAAGTGTCAAACAACCCAACTTCCTATGGGTCCAGCGATACTGGTGACCAAAAAATTGTGTTAATTGAGTACTCCCAACCCAATCCAAACAAACCTTTACACATTGGTCATTCTAGAAATAACTTTCTTGGTAGTTCCCTAGCGAATATCTTTGAGTTTTTAAATTATGATGTGGTCAAAGCTAATTATATGAATGATTGGGGCACACATATTTGTAAGTCTATGCTCATGTACAAAATGCATTTTGAGAATCAGAAACCAGATAGAAAACCCGACCACTTTGTTGGGATGTTATATGTCAAATATACCCAAGAGGAGGAAAAAGATCCCGAGTTGAAAGAAAAGGTAACGGAGCTATTCAGGAGTTTGGAAGCTGGAGAGGAAGAAACAATAGATTTATGGAAAAAGATAACAGGTTGGGTATACGAAGGCTGGAAGGAGACTTATGCAAACGAGGGAGCGGAGTTTGATGTTTGGTTCTACCAAAGCGATTATAAGGAAAGTGGCAAGAAGGTGGTACAAAAGGCAATAAATGACGGTATTGCCGAAAAGGATGAGACTGGGGCAGTCATTGCAAGGCTAGAAAAGCTTGGCCTTCCGGATAAGGTGTTGTTAAGAAGCGACGGAACTTCGGTTTACGCTACACAAGATATTGATATGGCAAGAGATGGTTTCGAAAAATACAAATTCGACAAAAGGTTATATGTAGTCGACTACCGACAATCTGATTATTTTAAGCAACTTTTTGAAATAGCTAAGGCTTTAGGCTATGAATGGGCTGACAGACTTCACCACGTTTCCTATGGCACAGTAAGTCTCCCAGAAGGTGAGATGTCCTCTAGAAAGGGTTTAGTTATGGACGCAGACGAAGTTTTTGAGAAGCTAACAAAACTAGAAGAAGAGGAGGTTGAATCTGATTTACCAGATGTTGGGGAAATTATAAGAAAGGTAGCCATAGGAGCTTATAGATATGGTATGTTGCGAGTTGATCCCAAACAAAATGTGGTATTTGACTATAATCTTGCCACCAAATTTGAGGGTAATACAGGCCCGTATTTGATGTATACCTATGCTCGGGCTAAGTCCGTACTGGAAAAAGCTGGATTTACCCAGGAAATGTTTAACGACTACTCCCCTATTGACGTTCCTTTGGAGGAAAGGGAGAAAGATGTGCTTAGGATTATGTATCAGTTTCAGGAAGTGGTAGAAGAGGCAGGGGAAAGATTTGCCCCAAACCTGATTGCCAACTTTACCTTTGAGCTGGCACAAAGTTTTAACTCTTTTTATGCCAGTGTGCCTGTATTAGGGACTGAGGATGAGGATCAAAAGATGTTTAGGCTACATTTGGTTTGGGCCAGTGCCCAAGTGCTACAAAACGCCCTGGGTTTGCTGGGTATAAGAACAGTTGATAAAATGTGACGCGGATGGGCACACCCGCTACCATTTTGTTAAAATGTAATTACCATGGTCAAGAGACGAACATACCGCAAAAGAAGAACGGGAATATTTTCAAGATTTTCAAGATCTATTCTTTCTATTGTTATTCTTTCTGCCTTTGTTCTTGCGGTCTCACTATTTGTAAGGGGAGTTTCAGATTTAGATACAGACAAGATTGTGCGTATATCCAGCCCTATTTTAGCTAGACTGGGTTTATCGGAGGAAAGAGTGGGACAGGTTGCAGGTAGTTTTGCAGAAAGGGTGATGAACACGAGTATCGCCCCAAGTGTATCTTCTTCCCAAAGCGAGAGGGATGGGAAAGATTCCAGGCCAGTAACGGTAACAGAGCCCATCTTTAAGGTTGCTCTTATGGGAGATTCTCATGATGACAATGCCCAGCTAACTAAAGCCCTTCATATGGCAAAAACGAATAGTGTGAACCACGTATTCTTTCTGGGAGATGCCACGAACTATGGTGAGTTAGAATCCCTACAAGAGGCTAAGGTTGTATTGGATAACAGTGGGCTTAGTTACAGTGTGCTGCCTGGGGACCATGATCTGGCAGATGGGGCGAACAAAGATGATCCTTGGGAGAATTTTACCCAAGTTTTTGGAAGATCCAATACGACGATAACTATTGAGGGCAACAAGTTTGTAATTCTCGACAATAGTGCCAATCACACCCCAATTTTTGAGGACAGCATAGCCTGGTTTAGAAATGAAGTGACAGACGCAGATTTTGTTATATTAGCCCAGCCTGTTTTTAGCCCAATTGTTTCTGTTGTAAGTCCGGTTATGGGGTACGTTAATGGCGAGGAGGATGAGGATATTGCTTCCCAGAGAGAAGAGATCTTGGAGGTTTTAAGAAATTCAAAGGTGAGGGGAGTGGTTGCTGCCGACCATCATAGGTCTAGTAATTCTATAGATCCCGAAAGAAGCACCCTGGAACATATTGTTGTGGGGGCAATTGATCCTTCAAGAGGGCTGCAATCGCCTAGATTTTCTATACTGGAAGTAGATGAGGAAGGCAAATTTAATATTGTTGAGATCTTGTTGGAAGAGTAAATTTTTGTTAACATCAATCCCATGATTGAAAGATCCTTAGTTTTACTAAAACCCGACGCCGTTCAACGTGGAATTGCCGGTGAAATAATTTCCAGATTTGAAAAAGCAGGACTAAAAATAATTGGTGCAAAGCTTTTGCGGGCAGATTCCGAAGTGGTTAGAAAGCACTACAAAAAAGATAGTAAATGGCATAAGAAGGTTGGGGAATTTAACTTGAAGGACTGTAAGACCTTTGGTTTAGATGCCAAGGATATTTTTGGAACCGAAGATGCGGAAGAGATCGGAAAACAAGTGAACGAGTGGTTATATAAAATGTTTGATTTAGGGCCCGTTATGGCTTTTGTTTTTGAAGGGCCCAACGCTGTCAGTAAAATTAGAATTATAGTTGGTTCTACTTATCCAGATACAGCCCCCGCAGGGACTATAAGGGGGGATTTTGGACTAGATTCCGCCTTGACTAGTATGAAAAGGAAGAGAGGAGTCTTGAATTTAATACATGCCTCGGGGGAGACAGATGAAGCTGAGGAAGAGATCAAACTTTGGTTTAAAAAAGACGAATTATTAGACTATAAACGAGTACACGAAGACCTTTATTCATACTGACATTTCTACCTAAATCTGAAATAGCCCCCAAGCACCCGTAGATTGTTATTTTTCCAAATCCTTACAAGAATACGATAGCTTGTCACCATATACTTGTAAAGATCTCTAAGGATAAAGCTAGCAAGATGCTTTCAAGCACATTTGAGGGGTCCAAATAATGGAGGATACCCGCCTAGATTGTCAGTATGACAAAATATGGTAATAATAAGGATATGAGGCTTTCTCAGGCTCCTTATATATATTTCCTTTTCCTATCTAATCATTTATAGAGCCTAAATAGGAAATATATTCTCTTATTTCTATGACTTAACATACCATATTTTTAGTGAGTGTAAATGGGGTATTGTATGAAATTCCACTGGCGGAGGGGGAGGGATTCGAACCCTCGTGTCCGTTAGGACGCATGGTTTTCAAGACCAGCCGATTAAACCGCTCTCGCACCCCTCCATTTTGTAAACTTTATTATTCGCCACGCCCACTTGCAGTGAGCCTGTTGAATCATGGTGCCCCCGACAGGAAGACGCGAAACTGCGTTTCGCTACCTTCTTCGGAATACCTCAGAAGTATGAACCTGCTAGCTTCAGTCCTAGCCAGGGACATTATGATTCACCACGCCCACTTGCAGTGAGCCTGTTGAATCATGGTGCCCCCGACAGGAATCGAACCTGTAACTAGCCCTTAGGAGGGGCTTGTTATATCCATTTAACTACGGAGGCAGGTACAGCCGTTATTTTAACATAAGGTCCTGATATAATATCTGTGTGAACCTGACAAAATACAAAAAATATATTCCCAACCTACTCACCTTCATAGGAATTGTATTCCTGCTATTCGCTTTTGGCCCGCTTATCATTGACGAGGTTTGGTTCCGCCTAAAAGAGTTTAGAAACCAAGAGCTCAGATTGGAAGATGACACGGCACAAGAAGACAGTGTTTTCGCCAGATTTTTGACCACCCGGCCCATATCTATTAAGCCCGTAAATAAAGATTTCTCTATTGTGATTGAAAAAATCGGTGTGAATGTTCCCATCGTAGTAGATGTGCCGGTAACAAACGAGAAAGCTTATCTAGAAGCATTGAAGTGGGGAGTTGCACATGCCTCTGTTTCCAAATATCCCTCTAAAAATCCAGGCAACACCTACTTGTTTGCTCATGCTTCCCTCAATTTTTGGAGATTGGGTAAATATGCAAACGTGTTTAATTTGCTTAGGAAACTGGAGATAGGGGATAGGGTTCACATCTTTTTTGAGAGAGACATTTATGTATATGAAGTTGTAAATTCGGAAGTTGTAAAGGGTTGGAATGTGAACCCAATAGATCGAGCTGTTATTGAACCTATTTTGACATTACAAACCTGCCATCCACCTGGAACCACCTTTAATAGGTTAGTAGTGACCGCTAAATTAATAGAAGTTAACGAAGCCCAACAGTATATAAATTAATTTGCTCTCCAGACTTCACAGAAGTTAGAACTATTACTTTGTCTCCCCCCGGCGCGCTATAGACATGTGGAGAGTGTAGAGTATTGCTGTAGACCTCGGTCTTATTGGAACCATCAATTCTGATTATATAAATAATTCCTTGCTTTTCTCCTTCTATATTACCTTCGGCCAAAAGCAAGTGGAAACTATCCGCATACCAAGTTACAGTTGGTTGAAGAGAGTTGGCGTTCGTTTCAAAGACGACTGTTTCTACCTTTTCCCCAACAGGTAAGGGTTTTTCCATGTTGTATACACGATACTGAAGTGTGTCGCCTACCTGCTCAGTATATAGAAATTTTTTCTGATCCGGAGCCCAGGAGACTTCCTCAGAAACAGCCAGTTGTTTTATGTTGTCGGGAATATCCAATTTGGAAATGAAATCCACGCGCTTCTTATCTTGTATAGCTCTCCAATCTACTAATAGAGTGTCTAAATTTATTACAGTCCTTGCAGTATTGGTTTGTAAATCTACTAGGTAGTGTCTACCAGGTGCCATTTGCACTAGAAGCTGTGTTTCATCTGGAGACCACATAATGGACTCTCCCTCTGAATATTTGTTTATGACAGTGTCTTCTAAGATGACGGCGGGATTTGTTTTAAAAAGCCCAATTGCTCCTTGGCCCATAGAGAGTACCCATACCCCAGGGGATGTTTCGTCTTTTGAGAAATATGCAAGCTTATCTAGAGAAGGGGAGATACTTGGGTTTTGTGCCCCAGTATTTGTTAGTGGTTCCAGTCTTGGGCTTTGGGATACTAAGATAGCAGTTATATCAGAAACCAATTCTTCGAATACCTCAATCTCTTTTTCCCAAACCTCATATCCTTTTTTAGCGATTTTTAATGTATGTATTCCTGGTTCCACTCCTGCGATGGTGTCATCTGTAGCGGTTCTAAGTTTTCCATCTAAATACACGTTGGCCCCATCGGGTACAGATTTTGCTCCTATCATGCCCGTTTTTGTTAGGTCAATTGTAGTGCTGTCTTTCTCGCGTTGAATTCTATATCCCGAGGTATACAAAAAAAGCAGGGTGGTCATGCCCACTAATATAATTAATGTTAATAATGTTTGAAACCCACTTCTTTGAAGCATAAAAGGATTTTACCATACCAAAATTCTATTTTCTCTGGAAATTTGGTAGTTTCTTACCGTTATGAAAGGAAAACCGAACTTGATATAATACACGTATGCTTTCGAGAAAAATTGCTATTGATCTAGGTACTGCCAACTCTATAGTGTATGTTTCCGGCAAGGGTGTGATTTTAAAAGAGCCAACCGTTGTGGCTATTTCCAAAGATGACGAAAAAATAGTTGCGGTGGGAGAAGAAGCCCGCAATATGCTGGGTAAAACGCCGGAGAATATTGAGGCCCTGAAGCCTTTGCGCAGTGGAGTTATTGCAGACTATCTAGTCACGGAAGCCCTTCTTAGATATTTTGTTGGTAAAGCCATAGGCAGATCCAGGTTACTTAAACCCGATGTTATGATTTCCATTCCAGCTGGGGCCACTTCCGTGGAGGCACGTGCTGTTATTGAGGCAGCTTATTCCGCTGGAGCACGCAAAGCCTACCTAATGCCTGAGCCGCTGGCTGCTGCCATTGGGGCTGGACTGCCAGTTTCGGAGGCAAGCGGCAATATGATTGTAAATATAGGCGGCGGAACTACGGAAATCGCGATTGTTTCGCTATATGGCATGGTTGTGCATGGAAGCATAAGGATTGGAGGTACCACTTTAGATGAGGCAATAGCACAGTATGTCAGACGCCAGCACGGGCTAGTAATTGGTCCTAACATGTCAGAGAATGTCAAAATTACGATTGGTGCTGCGGTTCCACTGCACAAGGAGCAAAGTATGGAGGTGAAGGGTAGAGACTCTATCTCCGGGTTTCCCAAAACTATTAACCTTACTTCCACAGAGGTTGTCTCTTGTCTAGAGTCTCCCATTTCAAGTATTGCTTCAGGTGTGAAAAATGTTTTGGAGAAAACCCCGCCAGAATTAGCATCAGATATTATAGACAAAGGTATTGTCCTAAGTGGGGGAGGCGCCCTACTGAAAAACCTAGACAAATATATTAGTTCTTTTACCGGCGTCCCTGCTCATTTAGCAGATGATCCCCTCTATTGCGTGGTTCAAGGTTTGGGTAGATCCATAGAAAATCTAGAAATATTTAGTAAGAGTATGATAAAGGACTAGAAATGAAGAAAAAGATACTTGATGTAAACGTAGATTTTGGTTTTACAATAGATACTGCAGTTGAGGCAGTTGCTAATTTATTCGATACAAAGGGCTCACACCTAATTGCTACTACGAGCCCCTACTTTATAATGCGTGCCCAACAAGATAAAGAATTTAAAAGGATACTTAACGAATCTTCATACTCCATGCCTGATGGTGTTGGGGTGCTACAAGCGGAAGCGTTTTTGAAAGAGGCGAGCAATATTAAAAGAGGGGTAATGTTTTACCCAAAAGTGATATTAGCTGGACTGAAGGTAGGATTTATTCAAAGTTTTAAAAAAAATGGAATTGGGGAGATAATAACTGGTATAGAGCTGTCGGAAAAGCTACTTAAGTATGCAGCAGAAAATGGGAAAAGTGTACTCCTACTTGGGGGGAGACCAAGAGACAAAAAAGGAAATTTTGAGGATGGAAATTACGACATGGCAGCAGATGCAGCAGAAGTTCTAAGGAAGAAATATCCCACCATTAACATTATTGGAGCAACATCCCAGTTTGACAGAAATGCAAAGGACGACACCAAAACAGGATCTTATATAAGGAAGTTGTTGAAAAGTCATAATATATCAACTATAGATTTAATTTTAATTGCTTATGGTCCTGTTTTCCAGGAAAAGTGGTTTGCGCGCAATAAGTCTAGTATTCCTATGAAAGTTGGTATTGGTATAGGCAGAAAGTTTGACTATTTAACCGGTTATATGCCAGAGCCTAATAAAATTTATAAAACCCTACATATTGAGTGGTTGTATAGTCTATTTATCCAGCCTTGGAGATTTAAACGAATTTTTATGTCATTCCCGCTATTTCCAGTAAAAGTAATGCTTCAATTCATTAAAACTCACAAAATATAACCCGAAACTAATTGACATGTTTAATGCCTAATGGTTTCATTTATATATGAAATTAGAAGATAAACTTTATACGACCACGGAAGTGGCCAAAATTCTTGGAGTTAGCCTCCGCTCCGTCTACAGATACTTGGAGGATGGAAAATTAATTGCTGACGTTAAGACAGCTACTGGCAGACATAGGTTTACAAAAGATAATATTTTAGACTTTTTGTATCCTAGCGGTGTCCCAGATCAAGTTGCAGCAGAACTTGAAGTTGAGGAAGAAGAGGCCCTGGCGCTCCCTGTTGTTCAGGCTAAACCTGTTTCTGAACCAACTCCCCCTGCTCCAAAAGCCCCAGTAGTTCCAGATCCCGTTCCTGAACCAAAGGTCGAGAAACAACCAGTTTCTCCTCCAGCTCCACCTCCTCCACCCCCTGCACCCCCCGCGGAACAACCCAGCCAAACTGAGGAAGATGTAGATTGGTTAGCAAAATTCAGAGAGGCAGCCAACAAATTCAAGGAGGAGCAACCTGCTCCCCCCAAGGAAGAAGTAGCCTCATTGGGTGGTGACGAACCAGCACCTGAGCCGGCCCCAGCCCCAAAACCCGAGAAACAAACCCCATCCTTTCTTTACTACAGAAGCATGCTAGGTGGTTTAAAGGAAATTGCACAGAATATTGATAAAAGTGCACGAGATGCAGATAAGGACTATGCGTTTACCCTTAATGCGGGCCTGTCCTTGCACAAGCCAATCAAACCCTTTGCAGCCCTTCACATTTATGCAAGAAGTGTTGACAAGAACTTTTTTGAGAAAGCGCTAAGACTAACTCCGGCAGAACAAACGGATGCCCAACTCTGTCTTATTTTGACAGATGAGGACACCATATACGCTAACAAGGAGGAAATGCATGGATTATTTGTTGTCTCAAAGGAACAGTTGAAAAAAGATGCAGAAGCCTTTGGAGACACCAACTTCAAAGAGGAAATAGAGAGCGTAATAGATTAACGCCCGCGGTTAAAGCTTTTCAGACTACTTTATGGTACAATCTGACCATGGTCAGATCGGTAAAAAAGAAGAAATATAAAGTATTAATGGTCGCTGCGGAGGCCGCCCCCTACGCTACTGTTGGTGGTTTTTCCAATGTTGTAGCCTATCTTTCAGGAACTTTGAACAATCTCGGCTGCGAAGTGAGGCCATTTATGCCAAAATATGGCTCTATTGATCAAGATAAGTTTAAATTACGTTCTGTTTGCCGTGGTTTGAAGGTGCCAACTTCAGATGAGAACAACCCCCATTTAATATGTAATGTTAAAAGTCATCGAAGTGAGCATGGTGTTACTTCTTATTTTTTAGAGAATCAAGAATACTATGAAAAAAGAGCAAATGTTTACGGATATAGTGATGACCCCATCAGGTGGGCGCTACTCTCAAGGGGAGTTATAGAGTTTATAAAAACCGGAAAGTTTGTGCCAGATATAATTCACTGCAACGACTGGCACACCGGAATTGTTTCTAATTATATTAAAACAGAGTTAAAAAAAGATCCTGAACTAGCAAATATAGCAACTGTATTTACTATTCATAATTTATCAATTCAGGGACATATGTTAAGTTCCAGAAATAGCTCAGAATTGGCCTTTGACGATGGTAAGTCCCCTGTAGCTCCATTCTTTTCTCCTGTTTTAGACTCCCAGAATTTTATGAAGAGAGGGATTCTTTACTCAGATGTTGTAAATGCTGTTTCCAAAACCTATGCCAAAGAAATTCTTACACCAGAATTTGGTGAGGGGTTGGACAGGCTATTATTGGAACTTAGGGGTAAGTTATTTGGAATAATAAATGGGCTCGACTACGACGAGTATAATCCTAAAACGGACAACTTACTGGCGCAAAACTTTGATATTGGTTCCATAGACTTACGAGCAAAAAATAAGGCTGCCCTGCAAAGAGAGTTTGACTTGCCAGTAAAGAAGGATACCTTATTACTGGGATTTGTGGGTAGGGTAGAGTATCAAAAAGGAGTGGATCTAATTGTTGAAACCTTACACCATGTTATGAAGGATTATGATGTGCAATTTGTACAAATCGGAGGAGGGGATGAGGGATTGCTTAATAGTTTGAGAGATTTGAAAAAAAGGTTTCCTGATAAGGTTGGTCTTCACCCCTTTCCCAACTTTACGTTACCACGGCTTGTGTTCGGTGGCTGTGATTGTATATTATTCCCTTCCAGATTTGAGCCTTGTGGAATCGTACAGATTGAAGCTTTGAGGTATGGTGCTGTCCCAATCGTAAGAAAGGTGGGAGGTCTAGCTGACACGGTTGAAAATTTTGATTCCGTTACCAAAAAAGGAAACGGTTTTGTGTTTTCCGACTTTGATGTTTTTTCACTTTTTGCTTCCATTATTAGAGCGGCAGAACTTTTTAGGAATAAAAAATTATGGAAGAAGCTACAAACTAATGCTATGAAGTCAGACTTTAGCTGGGGGTTCAGTGGTAAGGAGTATGTGAAACTTTATGACCTAGCAACTCTGTTCAGAAGTAAGAAAAATGTTGACGAAAAAACTATAGAGGATTACCTCTCCTAATATTTGACAGACCTATATACATTTGCTATACTGACTGCACTAATCCTAGGGCTTGTCCTGGGTTAGACGTTAACGTCTCTTATTCTGTGGGCAGGAGAATATGAGACGGTCTCTCCCAGGACAAACTCTGGGATTTTTTGTTCGTTTTGGTATAATCACTCTGTGAATTTAGCTCTTGTCTTGCATATGTATCAACCCTCCTTTCAAGACCCAAAAGTCTTTAGGAAGATTGCTGATGCCTCGTATTTGCCTTTAGTACGGTTCCTAAAAAACAACAAACACGCATCTGTAACATTGAGTATTCCACTTAGCACAATTTATCAACTCCACAAGCATGGATATTCCGAGTTCCTAGATTCAATCAAAGAACTATCAGAGACTGGTTCTATTGAGTTGGTTTCAAGCGCGGCTTACCACGCCCTGTTGCCGAAAATGCCAGATTGGGCGGTAGAGAAGCAAATTTTATTAAATGAGTATGGTCTGGGATTTTATTTTGGTAACCATAAGGGTTTTGAGGGAGAGGACGCCATTTTAGTTAAAAATGTAAGAGGATTCTTCCCGCCCGAATTGGCAGTATCCGAATCTGTGGTACGAGTCTTAAATGACTTGGGGTACGAGTGGGTTTTGGTGGATTCTGTTGCCGTAGAAAAACGGGACAAAGCCTTTCTAAACTTGGAGGATTCACAGATAAAAATTGCAGTCAGACACACAGGACTGAGTAACCTAATTTCATTTAAACGCGACACAGATGTTCATGACATTCTTTCGGAGGCTCAAAAAATAAAAGATATTGCCGTAGTAGCGCTGGATGCGGAATATTTTGGACATCACTATAAAGAGGGGATTTATGTCCTGGAGGGTTTATTAAGTGAGTGTGAAAATTTCGGAATAAATATGACAACGGTTTCTCAAGCAATGGGGGATGGCGTTAATCAAAATGTCAATAATATAGCAGAGTCCACCTGGGGGGCTTCCTTAGAGGATATTTCCGATGGAAATATTTATCCATTTTGGGTAAATTCTGGGAGCGAGGTACAGGACGAGCTGTGGAATTTGTTAAATGAAGTTTTAGAAAATTACAAGCCGGAAACCCCAACAGAAGTTATTGAGAATTTAGGAGCGTTCCCAATTTGGGATACAGAAAAGTTAGGCTCTATACAAAATGAGGTTTTTGAGAAAGATATTTCTAAAGAATTATTAGTTTTACAACTTATGAATAGTGATCAATTTTGGTGGGCCTCAAAAAAAGAAATCATGGGGAAAAATCTCTACAACCCAGAGATAATTAGAGAAATTCTGGCCCAGTATGAAAAGTATGCCAGAATAGGTCAGGATACTTCCGGCATAGCTGAAAAAGTCGCAGAAATTGAAGGAAAACTGTGAAAATCTGTTTTTTACTCCATTTTTATCAGCCCCACAACCAGCAATTTGATATTTTGGATAGGGTTGTAAACGAGAGCTACCGACCCCTTCTCAAAGGATTACTAAAAAATAAAAATGCTAAAGTGACTATTAACGTTAGTGGTGTTCTAACAAAACTGCTTCTAGAAAATGGGTACAAAGATGTTATAGAAGATATAAAAAAACTTGCGAAACAAAACCAAATCGAATTTACTTCTAGCAGTATGCACCATGCTTTTTTACCTTTACTACAGGAAGAAGAGATAAAAAGACAAATAGAACTTAATGACGACCTACATAAGGAAGTATTTGGGGACCTATATAACCCGAAAGGGTTTTTTTCACCCGAAATGGCTGTAAACCCAAAAGTATTAAAGATCGTTTTAGAGATGGGGTACAAATGGATTGCTGCCCCGCAAATTGCCAAAAAGGAAAATAGTGAAGTTTCCACCAAAATTTATAAGGATAAGGACTCTGGTCTACATGTGTTTTTTAGAAACAAGAGAGTAAGCGCCTTAATCCTATCTGCCGTTATCAGAGATGTTGAATCATTGTTAAAGGAGACGAAAGATCTACAACAGCAGGGTAAATATTGGTTCTGTGTTATGGATGCTGAAACCTTCGGACATCATAGAATTGGTCATGAAAAAGTACTGTTTGACATACTAAATCACATGAACTCAAGTTTTACATCCGAATTGGACATTAACGACGTTGAGGAGGTTTCTATTCGTCCGAGTACCTGGACAAATGAAGAACAGGATTATTGGTTGGGAGATGAATATACCGAACAAAATTCTTTTATACTTTGGAAGGATCCCAGCAACCCAATTCACAAACTTCAATGGGAGCTACTGGAGTATGTTTTGGAAGCTGTTAGATCCCAAAAAGATAAAGAAACTGAAGATTATAAACAGGCTAGGGAATTAATGGACAAAGCAATTGCATCTGATCAGTTTTGGTGGGCCTCGGCCAAGCCCTGGTGGAGTTTGGAAATGATTGAATTTGGGGCATATAGCTTAAAAGAGGTGTTGGTTAAACTAGGGAGTTCAGAGCGACAATTAGGTAAAGCGGATGATCTATACAGAAAAATAATGGACCAGGCGTTTGAGTGGCAAAGAACTGGACACATTAGGAAAATGCATTTAGAAAACTCAAGTACATATATGAAAGAGCCTTTCAACAAGCGCGCCCCTGCAGAGTGGTATAACCAAATTATTCTAGAATTTGAGGATGAGATGAAAAAAGCAGCAGAAAAGAGAGATTTTGAAAAGGCCATTAAGTGGAGGGATGCGATTTTGAAGCTGAAGCAAGGTACCGATATCTATGATGTGTTGCATATCGTAAATGAGCTTTGGACTGCTAGGCAAATACCCTCTGTTAAACCATATCTTGAACACGATCCAAAGGAATTTAGCGATTTTGCAAAGAAGAATTTTAGGCAAATGTGAAATGTGTTACTCTATAACTTATGAAAGTACTTCTTGCTGCCTCGGAAGTGGCTCCAATTGTAAAGATGGGGGGTCTTGGCGATGTAATAGGCTCCTTACCTAAGTCTCTAGAAAGTCTAGGAATTGATGCGGATGTTATTGTCCCATTTTACCCCACAATAAAAAAAGTAAAGTTCAAACTTATTAAGGCTTTGGAAATAGAGGTGCCTTTTGATGGAGAGTCTCACACGGTTGAGATATTTAAGACAAAGCTACCCAAATCTAATGTAGATGTGCTATTGCCTAGGAGTTCTAAGTATTTCAATATTGGTGGCAAGAGCGCTTTTTTAAATAATGCTTCTGAGACGGAAATGTATTCTTTCTTTTGCAGGGTTGTAGTGGAGTATATCAAGGCTAGATTTAACACTTACGACGTTATTCACTGCCACGACTGGCACACCGGCATGGTTACCCACTTATTAAATGAAGAGCTACACGCGGAGAGGCCGGGTACTTTGTTTACAATCCATAACCTGCTCTACCAAGGTAAGGGGGATCCAGAATTGGTTAAGGATTTGGGTTTGAACCCAGGCGTACACCCACTAATAGATTGGGATATCCAAGACGGAGATATTAGTTTGCTCTTGCAGGGAGTGACTACTAGCGATTATGTTAACACGGTTTCTGAGAGCTACGCCGAAGAGATAAAAACCCCAGAATTTGGTATAGATCTAACTGATGTTTTAGTATCCAGAAAAGATAGGTTGGTGGGCATTCTAAACGGGATTGATTACTCGGTTTTTCCAAGGGATTTTAATGTTGACAATTGGAAAACTGTTAAAAAGGGACACAAGGAGAGTTTAAAAGACAAATTGGGGTTAAATATAGATGGTGACAAACCTATTTTTGGCTTTATTTCTAGATTGGATCCAAGACAAAAAGGGCTTGATATCTTGCATGAAGCTGTACCATCAATTGTTCACAAAGGTGGTCAGTTTGTTCTACTGGGTACAGGAAGTCCTACTTGGGAGAAAAAATTTGAGAAGCTAAATAGTACCGAAGGTCTGAAGGGAGACGTGTCGTGCAATATTATGTTTGATGTGGATCTAGCCAGAGAAATTTATGCAGCAAGTGACTTTTTCCTAATTCCCTCAAAATATGAACCCTGTGGTCTAACACAAATGATTTCTATGTGGTACGGCAGTTTGCCTATTGTGAGAGGGGTTGGGGGGCTGAAAGATACTGTTAAACACGGTCACAACGGTTTTGTCTTTGAAAAATATACAAGTAAACAACTAGTGGAGGCCATTTTTGAGGCACTTAAAGTTTGGGAAAGTGGTGATTACGAACAAATGGTGAAGTTTGCGATGAAAGAGGACTTTGGTTGGGAAGTTAGTGCAAAAAAGTACAAGGACCTATACAATAAAATTATAGAACTGTCCATATGAGTAACTTTGTATTTGATGAGCTAACAAAATATCCTACAATTTTGGCTACCAGCCGTGCTAAAAGAGCGGACCAGACTGGGGCTGTCGCAGGAGGTAAAAAGAAAAAGAAGAAACCAGAGAAGAAGGTTGATTTTTTTGCCAAAGGAAATGAGCACCTAACACCTGAAGCAAGCTACCAAGATACAGATGATTGGAATGTGCGTGTTTTTCCGAATAAATTTCCCATTCTTGAGGATCATGAGATAGTTGTACACTCCCCATATGAGAATAGAGATATTGAGGGATTACCCCATGAACAGGGGGTGCGGATAATTCGTGCTCTTCTAAATCGGCTACATCACTTTACGGGTCAGGATAAAGAGGTTTTTATATTTAATAATAGGGGAGGAAAAGCCGGAGCTTCCTTAGTTCACCCCCACTCTCAAATTGTTGCACTTAAAGGATTTCCCGGGATTATTGAAAGGGAGAAGGAGGAGGCTTTGCATTATTTTAACGAGTACAACAGGTGTTTTTGGTGTGATTTGCTGGAAAAGGAATTGGCAGATGGTTCTAGAATTGCTTATGATTCGGGCCACTTTGTTATTTTGGTACCCGAGGCCTCCCGATGGAGTTACGAGGTAATGCTTCTTCCCAAATCACATAAGCCAAATTTTGGCTTTATTAATGAGGTAGAGATAAATGACCTAGCGATGGTCCTGAAGTTAGCCTTAGGTGCATACAACGCATTATTTGACAAACCAGATAGAAACTTTTGGATTCACACTCAAAGACATGAGCCTTACCACTGGCATATGGGGTTTATACCCCACCTGAAGGTTTTTGGTGGACTGGAGTTAGGGGCTGGAATTTGGGTAAGTGATAAAGCCACACCAGAGGATGCAGCAAAAGCTTTAGGAGAGGCCATTGAAGCTTTATGTGGAGATGGTGGCTGTAATGTCACAATCGCAGACGAAGCAAAAAAATGAAAAAAGAAAACGAGAATGTCCTAAAGTCACGGTTTCGCAGCTAATTCTGTTAGGAACGAAGTGAGTTACAGAATTGCGAGGACTTAGTGACGTAGGACATATTCGTTTTCGTATATAACCGTTATTTTAATTCCACTTTTCCGCCAGCTTCTTCAAGCTTTTTCTTAGCTTCCTCGGCCTCTTCCTTTTTAACACCCTCCAGAACTGGTTTGGGAGTAGACTCTACAAGTGTCTTAGCCTCTACCAATCCAAGCGCCTGGTTAAGCTCCCTAACGGCTTTAATAACCGCTATCTTATTGCCACCAGCGTCAGCCAATACCACATCAAATTCACTCTGTTCCTCTACAGGCTCGCTGTTTCCATTGCCATTTCCTGCAGGCATTGCCCCCATCATAACTGGAGCAGCAGCGGAAACGCCAAATTTTTCTTCTAGCGCTTTGACTAGGTCATTAAGCTCTAAAACGGTCATTTTCTCGACCATATCCATAATCTTTTTTGTATTTGCACTTAGTTTAATTTCTTCTGCCATCTAAGACACCCCCTCTCCACCTTGCTTATCTGCTACTGCGGATAAGACTGTAACTAAATTTCTTCTTGTACCACCTAATACATTAACAATTCCAGAAATTGGGGTGTTAAGACTGCCCACAACTCTGGCTAATAGTTCCTCTTTGGAAGGAAGTTGGCTTATTTCCTCCACTTTTTCAACGGCTGTATACACCCCATCAATGAAAGCTGCCTTGACCTTGGGTAATTCTAATTTTTTGACATATTCGTATATAGTTTTAATAGGGGAGATAGCATCCTCATAACCAAAGATAACTGCTATTGGGCCATCTAACTCTTTGTAGTCCACGCCCTCTTCTTTGAGTGCAATTTTCATTAAAGTGTTTTTAGAAACGCTAATTTCTCCGCCATTGTCTTTGATTTTTTGCCTAAATTCATTGAGGTCATTGACTCTGATTCCTTGATAATCAGCAAAAATGATAGATTTGGCTTTACCAATCTTTTCTCTTAGCTCTTTAACTTTTTCTTGCTTTTGTATATTTGGCATGTTCACTCCTCGGCAAGACTTAGCACTATGCTTGCTGTCTTTGGATACTTGGGTAGTGTATATCATGATGTAAATTCCGTCAAGGTGAGACCTAGGGGTCAGACCCGTACGGGTCTGACCCCTTTAGAGCAAAATTCTAGTTTAACTAGAATTTTGGTTATTTATTCCCACAAGGGTATGTGTTATCACTAGAACATGCCAACGAAGAATGCAGTGAAGGACTATAAGGAACATGGGATTTATCATATCTACAACCGCGGAGTTAACAAGGAAACCTTTTTGTTTTCCGAAGAAGACTTTGAGATTGTACTTATGCTTCTGCAAAGGTATTTAATTGAAAACGCCGGGAACAAGCTGTCTACCAGGCAAGTTAGAAACTACAGTAACGAGATTAACCTTTTTGCCTTTTGTATATTGGAAAATCATTATCACTTTTTATTGAGCCAGCGTTCAATTTCAGGTATGTCTAATTTTATGCGCAGTTTGAACATTAGTATTACTTATTACCTTAACAAAAGACGTGGGAGAACGGGTCATTTACTGCAGGGGGTATATAAAGCCAGACTAATTAAAGATGATTTTGATTTTATACATACTTCTAAATATATTCATCTCAACCCAGATCCACACGACCCCGAGTACTCTGTGAATTATAAGTATTCTAGTGCTCCCGGATATGTCAGTAGAGGAAGCCAGAGTAATTGGGATTTTGTTGAGGAATGTCATATACTCAAGTTTTTTGGTAATAAGAAAAGTGATTATAAAGATTACCTCTTATCGGGGTCAGACCCGTACGGGTCTGACCCCTTAGACTAAAATTCTAGTCTTGCTAGAATTTTAGTTATTTCCACCTGTAATTACAGCGTGTATGTTTTTGATTATGTACGGTTCTGTTAGCGTAGATAGTTCCACGTACCCCACACTACTTAAAGAAATACCCGATCCTCCGGAAGTGCTCTACTATAAGGGAAACTGGGATAGAAGCCTGTTTGACAACTGCCTTGCCGTAGTGGGAAGTAGGAGGATGACAGTATATGGAAGGAGGGTTACAGAAAAGCTGGTGTATGAGGTGGCCAGTCGAGGTGTGACTGTAGTTTCCGGATTTATGTACGGTATAGATGCCACTGCCCACAGGGCGTCGCTAGCAGCTAAAGGCAAGACAATAGCCGTTTTGGCGTGCGGTGTGGAGTGTATCAACCCCGACCACCAACAGGATTTGTACTACGAGATTTTAGATAGTGGGGGTCTCGTCATTTCGGAATACCCCGGAGATGTGAGACCCCAACTATGGACTTACCCAAAAAGAAATAGGATAGTGGCAGGTATTTCTCAGGCCACCTTGGTTGTTGAGGCGGCAAAAAAGAGTGGATCTCTTATTACTGCGGGATTAACCAGAGAGTTTAGAAGAGAGCTTTTGGCAGTCCCAGGGCAAATTACGTCATCTACTTCCGTTGGCGCAAATAACCTTATTTCTTCTGGGGCTATGCTAGTGAGAAACGCAGAGGACATATTAAATGTATTTGGTCGAGGTTACGAAGACCTGCCTATTTTCAAAGAGGTTTCTGTTGGTGATGCCTTAAGAAGTGAGATTGTGTCTAGCTTGGCCAGAGAACCAATGGATATGGACATATTATGTGAAACATTGGGTTTGGGAGCCTCTGAAGTTGGGGCGGAAATTACAATGTTACTTTTGTCGGGTCAGATTTTTGAGGAGGGAGGAAAGTATTATGTTGATTAAAGTAAATTCAGCGGCAAATTATGGTATTGATACTATTGGAGTAGAGGTGGAGGCCAATATTGCAAGTAGGGGAATGCCTAGGTTTGACATTGTTGGACTTCCCAGTAAAGCCGTAGCTGAAAGCAGAGATAGGGTCAAAACAGCGCTAATAAATTCTGATTTTGACTTTCCCAATAGAAAAATAACCATAAATTTAGCACCAGCAGATCTTCCCAAAGAAGGATCTTTTTACGATTTACCTATTGCAGCCGGATTAATGTCTGCTATTACGGAAGCGAAGATACCGGAGAAGTCTATATTTTATGGTGAGCTCTCATTGGATGGAAGTTTGCGCCATACAAGAGGAAGCTTACTAGTATCAATTTTTGCAAGAGAAAAGGGTATAAAACAAGTCTTTGTTCCCAAAAGTTGTGCTCAAGAAGCAGCGGCTATTAAGGGAGTTGAGGTTTTTGGGGTTGAAAGTTTGGATGCCTTATTTTCCCATCTTGTTGGGTCTGTGAAGATCAAGCCCACAAAATTTGTTTTAAATAATCGCGGGTTTTCGCCGGGCAATAACCCGCTTGATATGGGAGACATTTTAGGGCAACAAAAGGCAAAACGAGCCCTAGAGATTGCTGCAGCAGGCGGCCATAACGTTCTTATGATAGGTCCTCCAGGAGGAGGAAAGACTATGCTTGCTAAGGCCCTTCCTTCTATACTGCCTACATTAACATTTGAGGAAAGTTTGGAGGTAACTAAAATATATTCCTCAGCTGGTTATATTGCTCCAAACAAGTCTCTTATTTCAAATAGACAGTGTAGAACTCCACATCACACAACTTCATATGCCGGTTTGATTGGTGGAGGATCGTATCCTAAACCAGGAGAGATAAGTTTGGCGCATAGGGGAGTGTTATTTCTAGATGAGTTTTCTGAATTTCCAAGACATGTACTAGAAAGTTTGAGACAACCCATTGAAGATGGAGAAATAACAATTTCCAGGAGTAATAGTGCGATTACTTTTCCATGTAGATTTATTTTGGTGGCTGCCAGCAACCCATGTCCCTGCGGATATCTTAATCACCCAAAAAAAGATTGTGAATGTACTCAGTTTCAAGTGAACCGTTACAGCAAAAAGATCTCAGGGCCAATATTAGACAGAATCGATTTGCATGTCCAGGTGTCTCCAGTGGAAGTGGAAGAATTGTCTCTTAATAAAAAGAAAAAAGTAGACAAATATACATCCAGGGACATATTAAATAAGGTATCTTTGGCTAGAAAAATGCAATCCAAGCGTTTTGTTGGACTGGGGATTTTTACTAATGCAGAGATGGAAAACAGGAATATGAGTAAATTTTGTGTTTTATCTAAGGAAGTTGACATAATTTTGAAGCAAGCTGTGACAAAATTTAATCTTTCTGCCAGGGCATATTTTAAAATTATTAAAGTAGCTAGAACTATTGCAGATTTGGAGAGTAGTGAGGATATTAAAAGGGAGCATATTGCCGAGGCGCTGCAATATAGGGTTAAGTTATGAAAAGGATAATTTATATAAAATTCAAGAAAATCACCCCTACATTTTCTAGATTACAACTGGAAAGAATATCAGGAACATTTTCAGACCTGGGTATGCTTTTTATTGGCTCCTTTGTGTTGCCTTCCATTTTTGGCAATGTTAGTATTGATCTATTGAAGGTACTTACTGGATTATTTTTGAGCCTATGTTCGTTAACGTACAGTTTATTAATTTTAAGGAATATCTAAATGGTAGATGGTTTAGGTATATTTTATTTAGCAGGTTCAATTGGCCTTCTAGCTATGGTGATAATGACTTTACCCATCATTATCGAGAAAAGAGATAAGAATAGAAAATAATTGTTTACTCTCTTGAGTCTACGATAAACCAATTAAACTCTATATCCTCGCTAGAAGAGGATCCTATCTCGACTACAAACCCATCCCCCTCATTAACTTCCGTTACGGCCAGCGCCCTATCAGTTGCAATGGTTGGAGTGACAAAGACCTTAGACGAGGTTGTTATAGCGGTGGTTTCCACTGTTACTTTAGTTTCGTCTTTTATAATTGTGGAGGTTCCCAAGACGTTGGTACTTAGTGAAAGTTTTTCGGCTTCCACAGTCCCATCTTCCTTAAGAAGTATCATGTTATTTATATTTATGAAGTTATCTAGGGTATTTATTTCAATCAGTCCTGCTAGTATGTCCCCTGTAACTACCACGTCTCCTAGTGTGGTGTCTCCAAGTACATTCATATCTACTTCAACAACAAGCCCGGTTTCTTCTGTTGCGGATAGCCCCAGTGCTGCTATAAAGGTTTTAAATTCCTCAAATATGTTTTGTATTGAAGCTAGTATTTCAGATGGAGTTTCTATCGGGGTTTCTGTAGATTCACTTGTTTCCTGAGTTTCAGAAGTCAATTCCTCCAATAATGCCTCTATGTTATCTACTCTAGTATTTATACTATCCCACTCCAACTCTTGTTCTGTCTGCAAAGCCTCAATCAGCTCCCGATCCCCTTGAATAGCAGAGCCTATATAGTCATCAAGGGTCAGGCCCCGAATATTAAGGGTGTCGGCGGTAACGATCTCTGATTCAATAGAGCCCGAAGAGATATTGGCCGAGACTAAATGTTGAAAAGCGTTGATTTTACTAACCGCGGTATCATTGGGATTAAAGAGTTGAAAGTCAATAGCCCCAGTGTCTATATCAGTTGTTGAAGAGAAGGTAAATAGGTCTATATCACTTTTTGCCAACATAATATCAGGATCATAGTAGTGAAGGTTAAGGTGGACTAAAACCGATTTTTTGTCTGAGTCTGGCTGCCAGGATTCAAGAGCCCGACCAACTACATAACCGGGCTTTAGGGCTTTAGTTCCCAAGCCACTGGTGTTGGAAGATGTAATTGGATCGCCAGGTTCAATTGCCTCACTTGACGGACTTATGTTAACAGGAGCCCTGCCTGTCAAGGCAACTTTAATATCATTATCCTCGGTTGAGCGACCCAGAGTATCATGGGGAGAAGTAGAGATTACCCCCATCAAATATGGGTCATAGGATCTTGAAGTTAGAGTAACAAAACTGCTGTCCTTACGATTGAAAGAAATTAAATCTCCAGGTTTTGGATCCCTTGTGTTATTGCCAGTGGAATAATACTCGGCAATGTCAGCCTGTTTCTGGTTGATGGGCAGGTTATCAAGTTGTTCCTGCTTGACTTTAATTGAAGCTAATTGAATGTTTTTTTCGTCAATATAGTTAGAAACAAAAGTGTAATAATTTGGTTGGGGGGTAAGATCCCCATAAATAACAAACATGGTATTTTTTATAAGTTCAGAGTGGGAGATACCGTAGTGGTTGGCGATAAAACGGGTAGCCCAGAAACGAGCTGCTGAGTGGTAGCGATCGGGAACATTGCTAAGATCATTAATGGAGCTCATGGAAGGGAGGAAGCGCCTTTCGTCAACCAAATATTGTTTAAGAGCGCTAAAGATAGCATTATACTCAGTTTGAGGGAAAGAAGCATAAATAGTGTTGAGTTGGGAGATACTTAGAGGTTCAACGTAAGCGAATGACTCTCCCGATTGAAGAGGGGTACCAGCAAGAGGATTGGGATTGTCTGGATAGACAGTGGGATCCTCAGCTTCCCAGCTTTTGGTGATGTTGCCCAAAGAGTCAATAATAGTCCAGATAGTAGGATGATCAGAGGAGGTGACGTAGCTCCAGCGGACATCGACGTCTCCTGCTCCACAAGAGCTATTAACATCAATATAGAAATGGCCGACAGTGTTGTCTGTTTCATCATCATTAGACATCTGCAAATCGTGACTAGTAGCATTATCACAATTATCTTTTTCCATGTTGGGAAAGAAAGAGTATTCATGCATGTCTACGTTGGCATCATCACTAAGCGCTTGAGAACCGGTGCCAATTTTTAATTCACCGTATCCAATGGCATTATTTGCGATATTTCCCTGTTCCAAACAGTCTGTGCAGGCAAAATCAGTGGCAGTGACGGTACCGGCAATGTCTAAAGCCGTACTTGGAGCCGTAGTCCCAATCCCCACCTGTCCTGATGAATCTATTACCATCTCAGGGTTACCTGATGCATTGTAGTTAAAACCAAGATAGTTTAAGGTGGCATCCCAGGATAGGGTATATTCCTCATCTGGAGAAGAGGAACCTATACTTAAAGATCCTGGTCCTACATATATACTCTGCCATCTTAGTGCATCTGATCCTAAATCATATGTATCATCTGTCGCAGGTAAAATATTTTGTGCCACTATATTATCGGCAAACTGGAAGTAATCTTCATCTTCCATCCAGGTAAGGAGGCCGTCGTTAGTTTCTCCATTGAAAGCTAATTGATAATCTACTCCAGCTTGACCGTCCCCAATGGTTATTTTGTTATCTTCAAATGTGCCAATTGTATGTTCACCACTTTCGCCCGCTGTTGATGTATTAGCCCTTATCTCAACTGTACCGTTTGATGCTCTGTTTTGGAGTACAACAAGATCACTTCCTGGGAAAGATATAGCTCTACGCATACCACTGCCACTATCTACATAAGATATTCCCTCCCCGCCACCACCGGCAGTCCCAGAAAACAGAAACGTTCCATGCGAGGATCCCACGCCACCATAGTCAATACCCATCTGCGGAGTAGCTGTTCTTATACCAATCCAGGACTCACTCCCATCAATATGCAAGATATCAGTATCAACACCATTATCATTAATCTTAAAGATAATATCTTTATCTTGAGTATCATTTTCAAAATATATATCATCAGAAGATGAGTAAAGAGTACCGTCAGAGCCAGTCCCTAAGATTAGTTTCTCACCATCTAAAAGGAGAATGTCATCAAGAAACAAAAAGTAGTCTTCATCCTCCATCCAGCCTATAATGCCGTCATTATCTACACCAGAGAACGTAAGTGTTGGGTTAAACTCAGAAGTATCAGATCCAATTTTAACCCCTAGTACAGTAAAATCTATTTGTGGTGTTGAGGAATCTATTCTCATTACCTCAGTATCTACACCCCCGTCATTAACCTTAAAGATGATATCTTTGTCACTGGTATCATTTTCAAAGTAGATATCATCAGAGGATGAGTAAAGAGTACCGTCGCTACCAGTACCTAGTATGAGTTTCTCCCCGTCTAGAAGTAATATCTCATCAGAGAACTGAAAGTAGTCTTCATCCTCCATCCAGGTGAGAACACCATCATTAGTTTCACCATCAAAGGTGAGGGTGTAATCTGTTGTTGCTACTCCATTTCCTATCGTAAAATTACCATAGGCTTTTGAACTCAAATTACTGTTAATCTGAAAAGCTGTTCTGGTAACTGCAGTATTATCTGCATCCCCTACAGTAAATTCAATCAAACCTGGAGCATATGTTCCTGGTGCACCATCAACCCTAAAGTTCATTTGTGCTGAAGCTGGTTGCCACCCACCCACGTAAGCTCTGGCCTGAAATGCTCCTAGTCTGTTACCGTCTACAACATCCGCTTCTGAACCCTCCAGAGTACCTTTAGCTCTAAACCAATTGATAAGTGGGCTATCGTTATTATCTGGTCCAGCAGAAATCATTTCAACAGGAAAAGAATCATTGGCTGCCATCGAAAGCATAGGATCAGTAGATATGGTAGTGTGGGCTACCCCTGTCATTAAAAGGTTTTTAGCTGTACCTCTAATCTCTATAGTGTCATCAAATAAAAACAAATCCTCGTCTTCCATCCAGGTGAGAACACCTGAATAATCAGTCCCTAAAAACCGCAAAACTGTATCTATGTTACCTATTCCAGAACTAAAATCGATGCTGGTTGGTCCGGTAAGATATAAACGGCCAGCACCATTCGTTTGAGCTGCACCCCCGCCGTCAAAATATATGATTTGACTGGAGGCCATGTAAATATCGTCGCTGAATAATAAATAGTCTTCATTCTCCATCCAGGTGAGAACACCATCATTAGTTTCACCATCAAAGGTGAGAGTGTAGTCTGTGGCGGTGGCGGCATCACCAATAACGACGTTTCCTGCTACTTGAAGCTGCGAAGATGGTGCTGTCGTTCCAATCCCCACCTGTCCTGAAGAATCAATAACCATCTCAGGGTTACCTGATGCATTGTAGTTAAAACCAAGATAGTTTTCTGTTGCATCCCAGGATAGGGTATATTCTTCATCTGGAGAAGAGGATCCTATACTTAAAGATCCTGGTCCTACATATATACTTTGCCACCTTAATGCATCTGATCCTAGATCATATGTATCATCTGTTTTAGGAATAATACCTGATGCTATATATCCTGTTATTGTTATATCATCACCTGTTGCATCACCTAATGTTACTGCTCCATCAAGTGTAGTTGCTCCATCTACATTAAATGTACCTGCAACGTCCAAGTTATACCCAGGATTAGTCTTTCCAATCCCTACATTACCTCCATTTTCAATAGTTACTAAGTTACCAGCACCTAAAGTTGATCCTGTCCCGATAACTAAATCATCTAAAGAATCATCAAGACCAATGTGAAAGTCTTGTGCAGCTCCATCAAAAAGCATAGCAGTATCTTCTTCTCCCGCATCACCTATTGTTAAAAGGGGAGTAGTTCCTCCAATGTGAAGTTCTGAAGTTGGTGCTGAGAACCCTATACCCACATACCCTAAAGTAGTTAACCCACCTAAAACGTTTACTCTTGTAGAATCTAAATACAAGGGGCTCAAAGCCTGGATAGTATCATGATGTAATCTTAAATGAGCCCCTACATTTAAAGAATCTCCAGCCTTTACATTTCTAGCATATATATTATCCCACTGACTTCCATCGGAGAGAATCAAATATGTTTGGCCTGCATTCTCGCCGCCATCATCATCACCAAAGGCTCCAATTAAAATATCATCATAACCGTCGCCATTAGTGTCCCCGGCACCAGAAACAGAATAACCACTATAATCACTGGTATCCTCACCCCAGAAAGAGGCATCAGAAGCAGATAGATTCGTATCCATAGTCCAACCCGAGGATTTTCCAAAAATAAGATAAGTTTGACCTGCGGCACTGCCACCATCGTCATTGTAAGCCGCCCCAATCAAAATATCATCATAACCGTCACCATTAACATCACCAGCTGAGGAGGCTGAATAACCACTAAGATCGCTAGCAACCTCACCCCAAAAGGAAGCGTCAGCGGTTGATAAATTCGTATCCATGGCCCAGCCTGTAGCTTTACCTAGGATTAGATAAGTCTGGCCAGCATTATTGGCACCATCATCGTTATAAGCCGCCCCAATCAAAATATCATCATAACCGTCACCATTAACATCACCGGCTGAAGAAAGTCCGGTACGTAGGGCGACGTACTGACCACTACCCTCACCAATAAAAGAGGCATCAACGGCTGATAAATCGGTATCCATGGCCCAACCTGAAGCTTTACCTAAGATAAGGTAGACCTGGTTATTACCATAACCACTTACCAACATATCATCATAGCCGTCACCGTTAACATCACCAGCGGCAGAGACTGTGAAACCAGCATAGTCACTAGCAGCCTCGCCCCAAAATGAAGCATCTACAGCTGATAAATCAGTATCCATGGCCCAGCCCGAAGCCTTACCTAAGATAAGGTAAGCCTGGCCAGCAAGGTTGCCGCCATCGTCATCGCCCCAGGCCCCAATGACGAAATCATCATAGCCATCACCATTAACATCACCAGCGGAAGAGACTGCAAAACCACTTCTGTCCCAGCCATTTTCACCCCAAAATGAAGCATCGGCAGTTGATAAATTCGTATCCATGGCCCAGCCTGTGGCTTTACCTAGGATTAGATAAGTCTGGCCGGCATAAGGATTGCCACCGTCATCATTACCCCAAGCCCCAATCAAAATATCATCATAGCCATCACCATTAACATCACCAGCGGAAGAGACTGCAAAACCGCTATTGTCAGTAGCCTCCTCACTAATGAAGGAAGCATCAGCGGCCGATAAGTCTGTGTCCATAGCCCACCCCGTAGCCTTGCCTAGGATTAGATAAGTTTCACCAGCCATCGCAGCCGCCATGCCGTCGGAATCCCAAGCCGCCCCAATCAAAATATCATCATAACCGTCACCATTAACATCACCGGCTGAAGAGACTAAATGGCCACTAAAATCATCCGCATCTTCTCCAATAAAGGAAGCGTCAGCAGCAGAAAGATCTTGATCCATGGTATTCATTCTGGAAACAGAACTTAAGCCAAGGTCATAGGTATCGGTAGTTTTTGGTATTACATTTGATGCTACATATCCTGTTATTGTTATATCATCACCTGTTGCATCTCCTAATGTTACCGCTCCATCAAGTGTAGTTGCTCCATCTACATTAAATGTACCTGCAACATCTAGTCCATAAGCTGGGTTAGCTTTTCCAAGTCCAAGGTAATTGTTTGTATCATCCCAAAAGAAATTCGCGGCATCCTGAGTCATTATGCTTCCATTCCCAAACATAACCCCTCCTGCCGTAACAGTAGAGCCATCAATGATAGCTATAGTATCTGTTACGCCACCAATGGAGTTGAGCTCATCTGCCGTTGCGTCTACATCAGTACCAGAAATACTCCAGTCCCCATCTATGTCAAAAGTACCCTCTGTTGTAGTATCTCCCTCTAGTGTAATATCTCCGGATAGCACTGTTTCCCCATCTACGGATACATTATCTTCAAATGTAGCTTCACCACCGAACGTAGTATCACCACTAAACGTCGCATCCCCCGCATACTCAAAATCATCTATTAAATTAGCTCCATCTATGACACCATCTGCTATTACAGTAGATAGCATACCTGTACTAACAACCTCCCCAGCTATATCTAGTGCTGTTTCAAGGGTATCCTCGGTAGTTGTGTCAATTATTTCTACACCAGAAATAGAGTTTGTGGTTACACCTTCAAAGAACGTAGCAGGAATATTATAGTTAATTTCGTATTCTTTATTTAGGTCATAATCTGCCAAAACCTGACCTTCTACACTAGAGCCAACCTGCATTTCTGGTTTTGTAGTTTTGAAGCCTAGGATAGTGCCAATTTGTCCTGAAAAAGAGGGAATATCATCCTGGACAAAAAGCGTTCCTAGGGATAGGGTAATTGAAAGAATGATTAAACTAAAAACTTTTAATCCACTTGCCAAATAGGGTTTTGCGAAGTCTGATCTTATAACCCCAGGTTCCGGCTGCGTTTGAAGTTTCTCCAATTCTTTTTTTCGAGCAATAGCTTTTTTTTGGATCTGAATTTTTCTTTGATTTCTTTCAATTTCGAGTTTGGATCTTAAACTCTCCAGGTTATCCTTAGAATATACTCTGTACCCATTTTCTAGTCGTTTTGTAGTTATTCGACCTTCTTTTTCATACCTTCTGAGAGATGAGGGGGATATTCCCAAAAATACTGCAGCCTTAGAAATAGTTAATTGGGGCTGATATGATAGTGTTTTTGCTTGGCCTTGGGCAGGCATAATTTCTAAACCTTTTTACCCTATTAAAGGTTATTGTTTCAACAAATAATAAGGTTATGTATATAGTAGGTAGCTGAGAGTAAAATGTCAACACTTTTTTTACTCAATTTTTTCTTAGTATAAACTCAATCTCCAGGCCTTTTTTGAGTAAATATTGTCATATTTTTTTCCAGGCTAAATTGCTCGCCAACAATAAATGGTTTTTGAAAAAGTATGTCAGTCTTCATGTATAGGAGATTTGTGATTTGTGTTCTATAATTTATAATATGTATATGAAGCTGTCCAAATTCCTGATAACTCTTGCAGTATTGTTTGTTCCGGGCTTGGTCTTTGCTGGATCATTTGATTTTGCTGTTTCTATTCCCACCAACAATCAAAACTTTGAAGAAGGACACATAATTAGCTACATTGATGGGCAGTATGTACTGAGCTCCCAAACATATGATGAGGGTATGTTTGGTGTTGTAACAACAGACCCCGCGGTGTACTTACAAGATCAGGATTTAGCGGAAGGTGATAGTGTGCTAGTCACCGATAAAGGAGAACTTTTGGTCAAAGTAAATTCCGCTGGAGGAGATATAAAGGTAGGGGATTTCATAACCTCTTCGGAAACTCCGGGGGTTGGCCAGAAAGCCAGCCAAGGTGGAAGTGTGGTAGGCGTGGCTCTTGAGGACTTTTCTTCCAGCGACCCAACAGCAACAGGTGAAATTGCCGTTTTAGTTGACATAAAGGCCAATTTTAGAAAAGACCCCCTAACTAAGAATCTCCTTGAAGCATTGTTTAGTGGTGAATCCTCCCCCTTTTTATCACCCCTGGCTTCCCTAAGATATATTGCCGCACTCTTAATTGTTGTGGCCACCCTTATTATTGGCTTTTCGACCTTCAGTAAGATTTCTGGTAGTAGTGTGGAGGCTTTAGGACGAAACCCTTTGGCATCCCCCTCTATTAGAAAGGTAGTAGTATTTAATTTTCTCCTAACCTTCATGATAGTAGCAACTGGATTAGTTGTTGCCTATTTCATATTGGTTTTGTAAATATATGATGACGTTATATTATACTTTGCTCTTTATCTTTTTAGTTTCTTTTTCCAGCCTCATTTTCATTGTGCTATATATTATATACACGCATATAGCTGAATCCCGCTTTAGAAAAAATAGTGCAAAAGGTTCTCAGGAAGAAGCCTATTCCGAGGCTCTAAAGATTGTAGATACAGCAAGAAAAGAGTCTCTGCAGATTGTAAAAAGTGCCAACAGAAAAGCCCAGGATATTCTAAGTGAGTCTAGGGAGCTCCACAATTATGTAGAGGAAGGTTTAACTAAAAAATTGAATATGGTAGCCAGGAGCCAAGCTAAACATTTTGAAGAACTGACCCACAACGTGTTCCAAAAGTATAGGCAGACAATGGAGGTGGAAAAGGATATCGCCCTTAAGGAATTCAAGCTGTCGTTCAATGAAATAAAAGGTGAGATGCTGATGGAATTAGAAAAGTTTGTGGAAGTACTAAAGATAGAAGTAGCCAAAACAAAGGGGAGTTTAGAGGAAAAAGTTAATCAGGAATTAGTTAAGACAAATGAAGAAATAAAACGATATAAGGACCAAAAACTAAAAGAAGTAGACGGTACCTTACGAAGCACAGTTGATCAGGCCACCCAAGACATTTTACGAAGATCTATGACAAACAAGGATCATGAGAATTTGATTCTCAATGCACTAGAGACAATAAAAAATTCTGAAAAGTTCAAGAGGATATGAATTCTGCAATTTCCAAACAGTGGTGTAAAAATATAAAAACCCACAAAGCTGCGCTAGCTCTAGTTTCTCTACTTGAGAACAAGCGTGGGGAGCTGTTCAAAAAAGGAGACCACCTGGTTTTGGAGTCCTTAAAGGAATCTATATCCTTGGAAATGGCAAATTTGCTAGATTCCGCGCTGTATGAAAATAAGAACTTAGCAGGTGTTTTAGATGACTTAATTTGGTATCTAAAAAATGTAAAAGTAATACATCTAACCATAGCCATTTTCCCAAGCGAGTCTTTTATTGAGAAGGTTTACTCATGGTTTTTAAATAATGTGAGGGGTGAGTTTTTACTTGATATTGAAGTAAATACCCTCCTGGATGGTGGAGTCATAATGGAGTATGAGGGTGTATATTTTAACGCCACTTTAGACAAGATTTTTGAAAGTTATCCATGGGGGAGGGGAGATGGATTTTGATTTTCAGACCTGCCTACAGGAGATAGAAGAGCTGGGATACGTTCAGCTTGTTAAACCCCCCGTGGTGCAGGTACAAGGATTGCCCGGTGCCCGCCCCAGAGAGCTGGTGCTATTTGAATCCGGTGGAATTGGATATGTTTTAGGTATGACAAACGAATACGTAGAGGTGTTATTGCTTGGTGACCCTAGAATAGGAATTGGTAGTAAAGTGGCTCGTACAAACAAAAACCTTACTGTACCGGTACACACTTCGTTTCTGGGCCAATCCCTTAACCCCCTGTGTGAGGGCAGCGGACCCTTCCCAAGTGACCCGGAGTTTAGAGCGGTTGACGTTTTTACATCTCCAGAAATAGCCAAAAGATCAAGAATCACCAAGCCGTTTTTAACTGGGGTAACTTTGGTTGATCTCATGATCCCCCTTGGCAGGGGGCAAAGAGAGCTTGTTGTTGGAGATAGAAAAATTGGAAAAACCGAGTTCTTACTTCAGACAATGTTAAAACAAGCTAAAGAGGATGTAATTTGTATTTATGCAAGTATTGCTAAAAGAAAGGCTGATATAAGAAATATAGAGGATTTTGCTAAAGAGGAGGGAATTATGGACAAGCTTCTGATGGTAATCTCAGCCTCTACAGATCCCCTAGGCCTTATTTATATCACTCCATACACGGCCATGGCCCTGGCGGAATATTTTAAAGACCAAGGACATGACGTCCTTCTGATTCTGGATGATCTAACCACACATGCTAAGTTTTACAGAGAAATTTCCTTGGTTAATAACAAGTTTCCAGGAAGGGGATCCTACCCCGGAGACATTTTTTACACACATGCAAGGTTACTCGAGAGAGCGGGGAATTTTAAGACTGATAAGGGTCCCAAATCTATAACTTGTCTGGTTGTAGCAGAGACCGTAGAGGGTGATATATCGGGGTATATTCAAACGAACCTAATGGCTATAACAGATGGTCATATATTTTTTGATAAGGATTATTTTGAGGAAGGCAGACGCCCTGCCATAAACCATTTCCTATCGGTCACAAGAGTTGGTAGACAGACCCAGTCAAGGCTTAGGTGGGGGGGTTAACAGGGAGCTTAATAGTTTTTTCACACTGTTGTCGGATACTGAGCGGTTCTCCCACTTTGGGACTGAGCTAAATGAAGGTTTGAAAATTACTTTAACTACAGGAGAAAAGCTACTTGCCCTCTTCAACCAACCCATGGGTACCATAATAGACATTAACGCCCAATTAATATTGTTTTGTATTATCTGGATGGGGCTTATGCATGACACCGACGAAGTTGAACTAAGGGTTTTTATTACAAAGTTTGTTACAAAGTATAACGAAGATGATGAGTTTAAGGGATTTGTAAACAATATGATTTCATCTGCGGAAGACTTTAACCAACTTATGGCTGGAGTGGGCAGGGGAATAGAAGAGATTTTTTCAAAGTTAAAATATGAAAAGCATAAGACAACAACAAGATAGAGTAGATACTTTAAAAGGCTTTTTCAACCTCATTGAAAGCTATGAGGAAATTGCTGCTATAAGGATGAGAAAGGTGAGAATGGTGGTATTACAAAATAGAGAGTATTTAGAGGGTATTAATGAGATATACGGACTGGTTGCAAGTGTTTATGAGACCTATTTATCGAAGATTTCGAGGAAAAAAATTATTCAAAATAAGGTTAGACCAAATAACGGAAAAACTGTGTCAATCTTCCTTTCGTCCAATATCGGGCTGTATGGCGATGTTATAAGGAAATCTCTTGATTTATTTGTAAAGGAGACTCAGGATAAAAAGTCAGATATTGTCATAGTAGGAAGGTTGGGGCGTGATTGGTACAAAAACCTTCCCTCCCATAAGAAATTTACATATTTTGAGTTTTCTGATTCCGGAATAGACAGGCCAAGCCTAGAGGCAATTTTAAAACATATTCTAAAGTACAAAGAGATTGAGGTTTATCACGGCATATTTAGAAATATTTTAGCCCAAGTACCTAAAAGAACCTCTATTACTGGCGATTTAAGCAAATACAAGGAGAAAGAGGTGGAAAAAACCTTGGAAAAAGTCCTATTTGAGCCCTCCGTTGGGGCGGTTATGGCATTTTTTGAGGAACAGATATTATCAATCTTTTTTGATCAGGTAGTAAATGAGTCTAGTCTTAGTAAATTCGCCTCCAGAATGATTAATTTAGATTTTGCAGTAGCGAGAATTGATAAACAAATTGAAAAAGCAAACTTAACACTAAAAAAAATGAAACATACAAAATTAAACAAAGATCAACTTTCTGTTCTGTCGGGGATTACTCTATGGAAATAAATAGCATAGGAAAAATAACTGGCATCAAAGATTCCCTAGTTACTGTGGAATTTCTTTCAGACAATAAGCCGAAAATATATGATATTTTAACTGTGGATGGTAGGCCTGAGATGAAAATGCAGGTAATTAAGTCTTCTTCCAGGGACTCGTTCCATTGTCTCTGTTTGTCAGATGTTGAGAGTTTATACAGGGGATTGAGGATTAGGAACACAGGCCAACCCCTTACTACTCCTACTGGGGAAGGAATGTTAGGAAGAATTATTGATATTTTTGGGAACCCGATTGATGGTCTAGGCCCTTTAGAAGGAGTTAGCCTCACCTCTATATATAAAGAAGCTCCAAAATATAGGGATGTTCCTGCTCAAAAGGAAATTGTGGAAACTGGAATAAAGGCGGTTGACTTATTCTGCCCGCTTGTTAGAGGAGGTAAGGCAGGGCTGTTTGGGGGTTCCGGAGTAGGAAAGACAATGTTATTAACGGAGCTTTTGCATAACATTGTTGAAAGAGATACGGAAAGGAACGTGTCGGTGTTCTGCGGTGTTGGGGAGCGTACTAGAGAAGGCCACGAGCTGTTCGGAGAGCTTAAAAAGAGCGGTGTTATCTCAAACGTTTCTCTAATTTTTGGTTCTATGGGCGAGAATCCCTCAATAAGATATCTCACTGGCATGGCTGGCGTGACTGTTGCCGAAGACTTTAGAGATAAGGGGAAGAACGTTCTGTTCTTTATGGATAACATTTATAGATTTATTCAGGCTGGAAACGAACTTTCCTTATTGATGAACACAATTCCCTCCGAAGATGGGTACCAAGCCACACTATATTCCGAAATTGCTAATTTGCAGGAAAGACTGGTTTCGACTCAAAAAGCAAATATAACTACAATCGAGGCTGTATACTTGCCAGCCGATGATATTTTAGACCAAGGTGTCCAAAGCGTATTTGGTTATTTAGACTCCTCTGTGGTGATGTCTAGAGATATTTATCAAAAAGGAATCTTTCCTGCTATAGATTTGTTGGCCTCTGGGTCAAGTGCCCTGAATCCCAAGACAGTATCTGAAGAACATTATCAGATTGTGATAAATACACAGAGCATATTAAAAAAGGCACAGCTTCTAGACAGAATAGTTTCTTTAGTAGGAGAGTCGGAACTTTCAGTAGATGACAAGGTAGCCTACCAAAGGGCTGCTAAAATAAGAAACTTTATGACACAAAGTTTTTTTGTTGCTGCTGAGCAGACCGGAAGAGAGGGTGTGTACGTTCCATTAAAAGATACCCTTGAAGGCGTGAAAAATATACTTAGTGGAAAATATGACAAGGCTTCAGCAGATAAGTTCTTGTTTATTGGAGGTTCACAGGATATACCAAGTGCCAAAAAATAGAGACTACTTAGAAATCACAATTCATAGCAAAAAAGAGACCTTTTTTAAAGGGCATGCCTATACAGTAACTTCTACAAATGACGTAGGGGAGTTTGATGTATTACCACACCATGCTAACTTTATAACCCTAATTAAAAATTACGTTATTGTTGATAAGAATAGGCAATCAGAAAAAAAGTATGAACTAGAAAAAGGAGTTTTGGCAATAAAATCTGATAAGGTGGATGTGTATCTGGAGCTTTAATTAGAGATCTACTTGAATAGATTTACCCATTGTTGAGCATACAAAGACCGTTTTTATAAAGTCGGGCCCGGCCCCTTGAGGCTTATTTTGTTCCAGTGCCTTTATTAAACCGTTGAAGTTTTCCACAAGCTCCTCCTCTTTGAAGGAGACCTTGCCAATAATAGTATGAATTATTGGAACCAGTTGCTCTGTTCTAATTTCGACCTGACCTTTTTTGAAATTTTCCACTGCTTTTTTAACGTCTTCTGTTACGGTGCCGTTTTTGGGATTGGGCATAACGCCAGCCGGTCCTAAAATCTTTGCCACCCCGGCTATTTTTGACATGAATTTAGGTTCGGTTACTATGACGTCAAAGTCCCTTCCAGGTTTTAGTGTGCCCTTCTCAATTTTTCCTATGTCTGCTTCGGTAAGGTTTATGTCTGCATTTGGAATATCTTTAGAGGCCATGGTAGCCACAACCTTTGATTTGCCAGTTCCGTGAGGGAGAACTGTGCTAAATCTAACCATTTGATCTTGCTTTTTTGAATCAACGTTTAAATTTATGTGTACCTCAACAGTGGCATCAAATTTACTTTTTGTTCTGTTTTTAACTTGAGAAATAGCCTTATCTATAGTCATGTTTATTCCACTTCTATTCCCATTGAGTGAGCCGTACCTTCTACTACTTTTACTGCTTGTTCAAGGCTTTTGGTGTTCAAATCAGGCATTTTAATCTTTGCAATCTCCTCTGCCTGAGCTCGGGACAACTTTCCTACTTTGTCAGTATTAGGGTTGGAGGACCCAGAATCAATTTTAAGGGCTTTTTTAATAAGCTCGCTAGTTACCGGAGTCTTGGTAATAAATTTAAAGGAACGGTCCTCGTAGACGGTGAGTACAACAGGGATTAGATCATCACCCATATCCGCTGTTTTTGCGTTAAACTCCTTGCAAAAGTCCATAAGCGGGACACCATGCTGGCCCAGAGCGGGGCCAACTGGTGGTGCTGGTGTGGCTTTACCTGCCTGAATATTTAATTTTACTAAGGCTTTCACCTTTCTCTCTTTTCTTGCCATATTTAAATACTTTTAATTTGAACAAAGTCTAGTTCTACGGGAGTTTCCCTGCCAAACACGGAAACCAGTACCTTTACCTTACCCTGATCCTCATTAACTTCGTCTACCTTACCTAGGAATTCTTTGAAAGGCCCATCCATAATTTTTACTGAATCTCCAACTGAAAATTTAGCCTCAAACTTTGGAGCTTCCATCTTGACAAACTTCATCAAAGTTTTCACCTCTGAGTCTGGGAGTGCAGTAGGCGTAGACCCCATACCTACAAACCCAGTGACGCCCCGCGTGGAACGTACTAACAACCAAGCATCATCACTCATATCCATTTGCACTATGACATACCCGGGAAATAACCTCTCATTTACAGATCTCTTTTTGCCCTCACTAATAATGATCTTTTTCTGATTTGGAATGAATACTTTAAAAATTCTGTCTGTGAAGCCAGCGGACTCAGCCCTTTGCTTGAGGGTTATTGCAACCTTTTTTTCGTGCCCAGCGTAGGTATGAACAACATACCATCTGGCGGAATCGGTTGTATTTTCACTAATAACATAGACCCCGTCTTTTATGTCGGTCATATCTGTTGGTTTATTATCTTCTTGTGTTTCTTCAATTTGATCGGTCATAAAATTATGGTGGAAAGCAGTTTGTTAAATAACAAATCCGCTCCCCAAACAAATAGCGCAACGCCTAAACTAACACCTAGAACATACAACGTCAAGCGCCTGGTCTCCTTTTTTGTGGGCCAAGTCACTTTCTGAAACTCAGCATATGCACCTTTAATAAAATCTAACACCTTCTTCACCTTGCGATTTTAACACATTTTGAAGTGCGTGTTATACTTCTCCTATGCTTTTACAGCTGCTATTTCAAAACCCAATATTATTCTTTCTTATTGCTATTGCGCTTGTAATTTCCCTTTCTATACACGAATTTGCACACGCTATTATGGCAGATAAGTTAGGTGATGATACTGCAAGACTTATGGGGAGAGTGACTTTAGACCCTAGGGCACATTTAGATCCGTTGGGGTCATTTATGCTTTTGGTAGCAGGTTTTGGGTGGGGAAGACCAGTGCCCTTTAATCCTATTAATCTCAAAAACCCCAAACGCGACTCCGCGCTTATTGCTTTTGCAGGACCATTTTCAAATCTGGTTTTGGCTGTAATCTTTACAATAGCGTTCCGATTTGTAAATCCCATGGGAGTTTTAGGTTCTTTTTTCTATTTACTTATTTTTTATAACATTGTGCTTGGAGTTTTTAATTTGATCCCAGTTCACCCACTAGATGGTTTTAAGGTCGTGGCTGGGTTGTTGCCACAACAATTGCATATTCAATGGATGGAGATGCAAAAGTATGGCACTATAATACTGCTACTTTTAATTTTTACAAGATCCACAAATATTGTAATTAACCCCTTAATTGACTTTATGATGAAGTTATTGGGATTGTAGTATTTGGGTTTTCTTTGTTGTTAAGGTCTAAAATATTTCTGATGTAAATTAGTGAATTTTGATGTTTGATTTGACCTAAATATACCAAATGATAAAATAGTATTAAGGATGGACCTAGTCCATCAGACCTGTCGCAATTTTGGGCAGGTAACCTCGTCAAAGTAGACGAATTACCTGGTGTGGTCGAAAGTGCTGGTAGAGTTAAAGCTCCACTTACACTTTAGGATACTCCTAACGTATCCACTTAGAACCTTACGGGTTGTTTAAACGACCAGTGTCACGCCACATCGGGTGTGGATTTATCTTATTAAGTTTCGAAAGAAACAGTTTATGATTAGGTGCCTTTAGAACCTCGGGTTAAACCGGGGTTCTAACTTTTTTGGTTTCTGAAAAACAGAGAGTAAAAACCCCCAGGTTTAAATTTCTGGGGGGGGTGGTAATCAGTTATTTAAAAAGCGAACAACGCCGCACTCGCTTTTTTGTACCTCCACGATCACGAAGATGGGGAGTTGATAACTCCGAGATGTCCGGTTTAGAGTCAAAGGATTTCACACTTTCAGTTTCTTTAATGTCTGCTATGTTGTCAATTTGTCCCCACCCCGAGTCTTCTAGAAGTACGTGAAGATTCTTATTTGGCTTTCCAATGATGACAACGTGCCCAATTCCTCCAACGTGCGTAATACGCGGTTTCATTTATAGTCCTCCGTGAAAAAGATTAAAAGAATAAATGGGTTAGTGTTGCATGGAATATATACGATTTTTGCTGTAATTTCAAGTCCAGAGAAAAAAAAGAACCCGAGGTTGTGAGTTGGGGACTAGGCCTCACAACTTCGGGATCAAGGCGGAGATATCCTGTCTAATGGATATCTCTTGCGAAGGACGACCAAAAGAATGAAGGGTCTTGAAACGGAAGGGATTTATTTCAAACGAATTATTTAATAGTGGTAGTATATTAAAATTATTCGCGGCAGAACATTTTCTAACCCAGCCTGGCCCCAAGACCCTAACGAGTAACAGATGGTTCTGGAAAGAAAGGAAGTTTAATAGAACCAAATGTGGCGTTGGGCCTATTGTAGCATAGAACCCAGGGTTAATTTAATGAAATAACCAACCCTGGGTTTGTAAGGAGGATGAAGTAAAGAGATCATTAAAACCCTTTCTTCATTTAGCGGATTGTATCAATATCTAAGCACTTCTGCAATCTTATCTTTTACAAGTTTAATTGCTTCATCCACCGTTTTTGCTTCTAACTCAACCGCTGAAGCCGCAGGATGCCCCCCTCCACCAAGTGGATTTGCAAAAACAGTTGTATCAAAACCCAAAGTACGTGCCCTAAAACTAACCTTGAATTTTCCGGTAGGTAGTTCTATCGTTGTAAAAACAAAATCTACACCATCCAAAGTTTTAATATAATCTGCCAATGTGTGATGTTGATAATCTGGCTCCATACCAAACTCTTTCTTCTCTGCTAGTGACACATGTGAGTACCCATACTTTCTATCTTGATCCACTTTGAGATTTTTGAAAACCACTTCCTGAAGCTTAAACAACTCTAAACCATCATGGAATTTTATGTCCCAAACCAACTTAGGCAAATTTGCACCACTTTTCATAAGTTTTACTGCAGTTTCTAAGTCAGATACTTTAGTATTTGAGTTTTGAAAGAAGCCAGTATCACCAAGCATTCCAGCTAAGAGTAGGGTAGCAAGTTCCGAATCTATTGGTACCCCTACCTTACTAAACATATCAAAAACAATACCCGCAACAGAGGAACTGGAGGGGTCAACATAGTTTAGATCCCCCCAAAGAGTACTATCCGGATGGTGGTCTATTCTAATTTTTTTAACCGGGGCAGAAAAAGAAGTGTCGTTGGAAACCCTGTATTCCTCGCTGACATCTGGAGCAATATATAAATCCGCACCAGAAAAGTTAAATTGTGCCGGGTCTACTATTATAATTTGGGTAGTATCAAACAACCCTGAAATAGGTCCCAAATTATCAATCGAGAGAACTGTTACATCCTTGCCTTTTGTTTTTAATACTTTGGCCAGCGCAAGGGCAGAAGCGGCAGTATCCAAATCGGGTCTTTTATGCATTCCAATTACAATAGTTTTAGCCTTGAGAATTGCATCCCAAATTTCTTCAAAAGTATTATTTTTCTTATTCACAAAAATATTATAACACTGTGTTAAACTAGGAGAATCTCGTTTTAAATGTTATGAAAGGAACAGTAAAAATCACTGGTGGAATTCCACTAAAAGGAACAGCTACCCCCATACCAAACAAAAACTCAATCCTTGCTGCTTTACCCTCCAGCCTTCTTACGAACAAGACAATTGAGTACAGAAATGTCCCTAAGACTAGCGATGTAGCAAAGATGCTTGAGATATTAGAAAAACTTGGCGCCGAGGTAAGCTGCGATGATTACAAAAAGATATGTGTTACTTGCAAAAATATAAAAACACACAAGATAGATAGAAAAATAGGAGGGAGTATTAGAGCCTCAGCGTTATTTGTGGGTCCGCTTCTAGCGAGGTTAGGAAAAGCAGAGATACCCTTACCAGGAGGTTGTGTTTTGGGCCAACGTTCCTTGGCTGCTCACACAGATGCCTTTAAACAGGTTGGAGTAAAAATAACGTTTAGGAAAAACTCAGTCTTATTCGAAGCTCCTAAGAACACCCCCAGCAATTCCAAAATTTGGATGATTGAGGCCAGTGTCACTGCCACTGAAAATTTGTGCATGTACTTGGCTGGTGTAAGTTCAAAATTTACAATTCAGGGTTGCGCATGTGAGCCCCATGTTTCTGAATTACTTAAGTTGTTAAAAAATATGGGAGCAAAAATATCTGGCATTGGTTCGAGCAAATTAGAAATAGAGGGTAAGAAGCATCTAGGAGGAGGGAAGTATATTCCTGGGCCAGATCAAGTGGACATTGCCGGATATATGGTTGCGGCCGCTGTAACAAAAGGACAAATTAGGATAAAGAATGCCAATATTTTTGAAATTACGAAGGGATTAACGACTTGGTTTTCCAAATTCAACCTATCTATTGTTGAGGACGGTAAAGATTTAGTAGTGGACGGTTCAGGAGATCTTTTTATAGATACCGTTAACTCAGGGTTTCCTATGGCTAGCGGCGACTTGCCTAAACTTTATCCCAGGCCCTGGCCCGGATTTCCAGCAGATGTCCTACCGGTAATGGTTACTTTGGCCTGTAAAACAAAAGGTAGGATGCAGATCCAAAACTGGATGTATGAAAATGGTTTGGATTTCACTAGGGAACTAAACGGGCTTGGTGCCCAGATTTTTACATGTGACCCCCAAAGAGTAATTGTAACCGGACCAATTGAGTTTAAGGGTGGTGAAGTGATATCGCCAAGCGTTATTCAAGCCTGTAAAGCCTTATTTTTGGCTGCTCTGGCAGATAAGGTTGAAACTACGTTACACGGAGTAGATATATTAAAGCGTAGGTACCCAGATATCTTTGAAGTTTACAAAAAACTAGGGGCTAATATTGAAATACTAGAATGATATACTTATTCTAATGCCCCAAGAGGACCAAAAGCTAAGTCACCTTACTAATATTTATGCCAAAAAACACAAGGGCTTGTCTCAAACGGAGGTGGAAAGTGCCTTAGAAAGATTTGGCCCAAACGTACTTCCACAAAAACCCCCTCCCTCAAGTCTTCAACTTATTGTTCAACAATTAAAAAGCCCCTTGGTTTACGTTTTGCTTATAGCTGCAGCCACAACGATCCTCTTACGTCACTTGTCTGATGCAGTTATTATCCTGTTTGCTGTCTCTTTAAATACGTTTTTGGGGTTTATGCAAGAAAAGAAAGCAGGGGATTCACTTGAAGCTCTCAAAAAAATGATTCACTCCTTCACACTTGTTATAAGAGACGCAAAAGTGGTGCAAATTAATACGGAGAATTTGGTTCCAGGGGATGTGGTTGTTTTAAGGCAAGGGGATAAAATGCCAGCAGATGCCAAGGTGATTGAATGCAACCGCTTCTTTGCCTCCGAAGCTATGCTTACAGGTGAATCTGTGCCGGTGGGAAAGAAAATTAATGACGAGGTGTTTATGGGAACAGTTGTTTCTGGGGGACAGGCTTTGGTTGAAGTTTTGAGCACTGGGGAGGATACAGAGATTGGAAAATTGGCAATGAGTGTGCAGGAACCAGTGGAACAAACCCCACTTTCAAAACAATTAGCTAAATTTAGTAAGGATCTTTCGATTTTGATACTAATTATTACTATATTTGTGTTTCTACTTGGTTTGGTATTAGGAAAAGATATAGTGGATATGTTCACAACCTCTGTGGCACTTGCAGTATCGGCTGTGCCAGAAGGCCTGCTTGTGGCTATGACTGTAGTTTTAGCGCTTGGAATGCAACGAATATTAAAACGCAAGGGTTTAGTACGTAACCTAACTTCTGCTGAAACATTGGGTGGGGTGACCACAATCTGTACAGATAAGACGGGGACCTTAACTTTGGGTGAGATGCAAGTGACAGAAGTGGTGGGGGATAAAGATAATTTGTTGGTTCAGGCAACGGTGGCCAACGACCTTTCTGATCCTATTGAAATTGCTGCTGATAAATGGGCCAGAGCTTTTGAAGACGTCAAGAGAGTTTTAAGCAGATTTGAAAGATTAGATAGCATACCCTTTTCCTCTGAGCATATGTTTTTTACCACCCTTAATAAGTTTGATGACAAAGTAAATGCAATCTTTGTGAATGGTGCCCCAGAGGAGTTAGTAAGACGAAGCAATCTTCCGGAGGAAAGAAGAAATGAAATTTTGGATAGGGTAGAGAAAATGAGCAACAGGGGGATGAGGGTTATTGGATACGCACGTAGGTTTACGGATCAGAGCAAATTTTCTAAAGAAGACGTAAAAGGTTTGGAGTGGGTAGGTTTGCTTGGGTTTACGGATCCTGTTAGGCAAGATGTCAAAGAGGCTTTAGTTAAGACCCAAAAGGCTGGTATAAAACTGGTGATTATAACCGGAGATTATGTAAATACGGCTTTGAATGTAGCTACACAGCTGGGTTTGGATATTAAACAGGAGTACATTTTACAAGGCGAGAATATAAAGAACATGAATTCGGAGGAATTGGCTCAATGGTTTAAGAAGGGTGATGGAGAAATAAGGCTTCTTGCCCGAACTCACCCAGACCAGAAACTTCAGGTCATTAATGCCCTTAAAGATAATGGGGAAGTGGTAGCCATGGTTGGGGATGGTGTAAATGACGCCCCGGCTCTCCACAAGGCAGATATTGGTGTGGTAGTTAATGAATCTACAGAGGTGGCTAAGGAGTCTTCCGACTTAGTTCTGCTTGATTCTAGTTTTACTACTATTGTGGAGGCAGTGGAGGAGGGCAGGGGAATATTTGATAATATCCGCAAGGTGATTTTGTATCTTATGAGTGATGCTTTTGAGGAAATTTTAGCCATTATTTTTAGTATGCTAATGAAGTTGCCTCTACCGGTTACAGCCTCCCAAATTTTATGGATCAATCTAATTTCGGATGCGTTTCCAAGCTTAGCACTAACAGCAGATCCCAAGGCTGAGGACATCATGTTACGGAAACCCAGACCCACGCAAGAGCCAATAGTGACAGGTTGGATAAAATCTTTAATCGGTATTGTATCCATAGCAGGTGGAATTTTTGCTTTTGGGTTGTTTTATTATATTCATGAGTCCACTGGGGACCTTACTTTGGCTAGGTCAATTGCATTTGCAACTTTGGGAGTTAATTCTTTGGTGTATGTTTTTTCCGTGAAGACCCTTACCCGACCATTTTGGCAAGCAAAATTATTTGAGAATAAGTGGTTAGCTATTGCGGTTTTAGGCGGGGCGGTGTTGCAGGTGACCCCGTTTGCAACCGTGGGTATTAGAAACTTTTTTGGTCTAGCATCGCTTGGCTGGTATTGGGCTCTGGTTGTCTCCGCTTCTATTGCTATGTTTTTTACTATTGAGATTAGTAAGTGGGTGTTTAGGAAGAGGCTGGTTTAACCTAACCGCTTTAACACACCCTTTGTAGCATCTAGCTCTACCTTTTCCCCGTCTTCAATTACATTTCTTGCGTACGAGGTTCCCATTATAGAGGGTATTTTTAGCGCGTTGCCATAAAGCACGGCGTGAGAGGATATGGATTCCTCGTCTACCACAAAGCCCTTTGCGCGGTACAAAAGCGAGAGATATTCTGGTGTGGTTTGAGCTGCGATGACTATATCTCCCTTTTGCAAGTTCCCAAAATCGGATATGTCCAGGATCACTCTAGCCGTGCCCCTTACCTTGCCCTTGTAAATTGTTTTACCAAAAATTTCCTTTATATTTTCAGGTAGGTCCGCTGTTTCAACGACTCTTACGATACCCTCATCTGCATCAACCTCAACCAAGTCCCCGTCACCTAGTATATGTGTGGCGTTTCTTGTTCCAACAATGCACGGTAAGTTGTACTCGCGGGATACAATTGCAGCATGGCAGGTAATACCTCCCTCATCAGTTACTATTGCTGCCGCCCTGTTAATTGCAATCATATAATCTGGCGTTGTCATTCTCGCTACAAGTATGTCCCCCTTGGTTACTTTCTCAAGTTCGGATAGCTTTTTAACAACTTTCACAGTCCCTGTGACCTTTCCCCTACAAGCAGGATTACCCTTAACCACCTTTCTAATTGTAGGATCTTCTGCACGGATATTATACTGCTCTATCGCCTGTATAATGTCTTTTACGCCAGATATCACTCTGGTTTTGCCCTTCCAGGTGATATTCACAAACCCCACCCTGCGTTTATTTATAAGTTGGTTTAGTTTTTTCCTTCGCTTATTATCTTTTAAAGACTCAAGAATTTCTGGGTAAGTCAAAAAAGCAATATCTTCCTGTTTGATACCAATTCTTTTTGATATTTCATTTAGCAGGGGTAGGTGATAGTAGTGAAATTTTTTTGTAATATTTACACGATAAGTTCGAAGACTTAAATAGGACTGTGTAATGCTAACCAAGTTTCTTAGTTCCTCGTCCGCTTCAATATTATTTAGGGTATTTTCAAGATCTTCTTCTCTTTCTTTCTCCTGTTCCTGTAGCTTTAAAAGTTCCTTTTTGGGATTTTTCATACTTACAACAAGCTCACCAATTATTTTTTTGAAATGTGTTGAATTAAAAGGCTTATGATGAAGCGCCATCATGGGAAGCCAACAATATTTTTTGGTGAGTGTGGACAATTTTCTTTTATTTTTCTGTGTCCATCCCCCTTTTTTTACCAGTGAAGCAAGTTCCAATTCATCAACCTGCTCGTCTGAAATTATGCTGACTGGTTCAATGAGTTTTTCTTTAACTTCGCGGTCTAGAATGCGTTCCCCAAGCTCTGATTCAATTGCTTTTTCAATGGCGTGGGGTATTACGTAATATGGCATAAAATGTAAGAAGAGTTCGTGTATTTTGTTGAGTGCTGAATGTAACTGCTTTTCCGTTAAATTGGGGAGATCTAACCTTGTTGTTTTTTGTGTTTCAGCAATTAGCTCCTCTCCATCTTCTCTGCACCTGTCAGCTAAATCTTTTGCAAACGTGGAATCCTTTTTTACTTCCTTAGAAATTACCTCTGCGGTTTTCGTAATCTGTTCAAATGATTGGTAAACCCCGCCTGTAACTGAGTTATACCAAAGAAACTCCACTGGGGGTATTCTAAAGCGTTTAATATATTTTGGGGTACATTGAGCACTCCCTATTGCTGTATTTAATGCTACGGAGCACTCGCGGTTTACCCACTTTAGGTATTTATAAGTATTTTTACTTGAGGATTTTGTAGCAATTTTTTCGAATTCCACATAGTGTTTATGATTTTTGTTTAAGGAATAAAACCTTCTATTTAGTCTTCTTTCTGAAATGACAATATTTTGTTTCTCCAACGTTTTTAGAGATCTCTGTATTGCGTTTGGATACAACCCCGTTTTTCTTATAATCTCATTTATAAATAGAGGATTGTTGTTGTTTTCAAACAAGAGGGCGAGTACTTTTTCTGATGTTTTGGAGATATACATACGTGGATTATACAATACTGTTGTATAAAAGAAAAATTCCAATCGGATTTATGATGAAGAAATATCTAAAGTCTGAAAGGGAAAAGAACCGAGGGTAGAGTTTTTGTGGCAGGCCCGGAGGGAGTCGAGCCTCTATAGGACAATATGAGTATGTTGAGTGGGGGTGTTGTAGAAAATACAAATGTCTATTTGTATAATACAGCGCTTTGATTTATAATGGTCTCAGCACTTACGTAAAACTAATCTTATTGTAGGAGGTATACCAAAATGAAAGAAGGAACACTCCCTAGAGCCCTAAACGTGATTGGAGCTATCCTGGCATTTGTATCTGCAATCCTTGCAGGTCTTTTCCGGTTTCCAGAATGCTTTCTGCCAGGAGTAACTTTTGCGGTTGCGGTTGCAGCCATCTCAGTATTTGAGGTTGTTAATCAACACCCCCCCATCTTCGGATATTTCAAAAGAGCTTTTGTATTTGGTGTTTTCGGGGATACATAAAGGAAAAAAAACGGCGTTATTTGTCGGCGTATTCTTTGTCTTGGCGTCTGGTATTTCAGCCTTAGCCTTTTTCCTTATTTATCATGATACAGTGGCTGGACGGTCTATGGCTACATTATCACTTGCCATAACTACTTCCTCTGTGGTGGGGACTTTGGTGGATCGGTGGGAAATTAACCGAGCTATCCAAGCTATCTCGTAATTGAGAAGTTTTCCTAGAAAGGACAGTGTTACCCAAAAGGTTACTGTCCTTCTTGCTTTTATGAATACTACTGTGGTTCGCGTTTTGACATTGGGCATCCAAAGTGGCACGGCCGGTAGGACTCGAACCTACGACACCTGGTTTTGGAGACCAGTGCTCTACCAACTGAGCTACGGCCGTATACTAACCCCCGAATTATATCAAATTCCTGATATTATAATAGAATAGTGGGAGAAACTGGTGTTTATGTTACAATTCTCTGGTAAATTCCCGATTCCAAGCCAGAGTCTAGCTCGCTAGGCTCGCCAGCGCCCGCCCTTGGCGGACTAATGCTCAGGGATAGAGCAAACGTTTACAATTTAACAATCTTGCCAGAGTAGCTCAGGGGTAGAGCAATCCCCTTGTAAGGGATAGGTCGTGGGTTCGAATCCCACCTCTGGCTCCACACTACGCTAAAGCTTTGTGTGGCAAGCCAGTATATAATGTTGATGTAAGCCGGGGTACCGAAGCGGTCAAACGGAGCGGTCTGTAAAACCGTTGGCATAGCCTACGGGGGTTCGAATCCCTCCCCCGGCACCACTCTACGCTAAAGGCTAAAGCTACGAGTGGCAAGCCATCCCTGCCGTTGTAGCTCAGTAGGTCAGAGCGCGTCCATGGTAAGGACGAGGTCGCCGGTTCGATTCCGGCCAACGGCTCCACAAAAATGTTTACATACGAACAACTAGTATCCAAATTGCAAAATAGCCGAGTGTTAAAAACCCCACACATAATTGAGGCGTTTGAAAAAGTTGATCGTAAAGGCTTTGTTCCCCCTAAATGTTTAGACATAGCATACATAGACAAGCCCATCCCCATTGGCTTTGGTCAGACCAATTCCCAACCCACTACAGTGGCCATAATGTTTGAGCTTTTACAGCCCCAGGCTGGAGATCATATTTTGGATGTTGGCTCGGGATCCGGGTGGACTACTGCTCTACTCGCAGAAATTGTGGGCGAGGAGGGTAGTGTAATTGGAGTAGAGAAAATTCCAGAGCTTGTCAAATTTGGGCAAGAAAATCTCAAAGAAAGTAACGCAAAAATCGTACAAGCGGGGGATACCTTGGGGCTACCAGAAAAAGCCCCCTTTGATAAAATCCTAATCTCGGCCGCAGCCACATCCCTCCCAAAAGAATTACTTCACCAGCTAAAAATAGGAGGAGTGTTAGTTATTCCGGTTAATAATTCTATTTTTGAAGTGGAGAGGATAGGGGAGGAGGAGTTTAGAGAAGAGGAGTTTTATGGCTTTTCTTTTGTGCCACTAAAGTAAATTACTCTTGCCTAAAATACTATAAGTTGATATAATCTCTATTAACCGTGAAAACCATGAATTAACTCAAAGGAGGTTATCATGGATTGTCAGGCGTGTATGGCCCATTATGGGAACCCACCACCTTGTTTCCGCGGCGAAAGAAGTGATCATTGTCGTGGAAGAAACCCGTTATTTCTTTTAGTTAGGAAAATATGGGCTTTATTCAGATAGACGGAGAGATAAAAATGGAGACAAATGTTCTCGGATCTATAGGTCAGGGGGAAAAATGTAGAGACTAAGCTACACCCCCTGACCGCAACCCTTGTTTAATCCCCCCAATTATGTTTTAATCTCTTCTGTTATGGCAAGAAAATGTGAAATATGTGGCAAAGGATATATGAAAGGAAATCTCGTACCCCGAGGTATTGGTAGGCGTGTAACAAACCGTGCTATCAGGCGCCAACAGCCCAATTTAAAGACCAAAAGACTTGAAATGGGAGGCAAAAAGGTTAAAGTCAAACTCTGTACCTCTTGTCTTAAAAAACTAAAATCCAAAAAAGCTACTTCTTAGTGTACCCATTCTCAAAACTTTCCCAGTCAATAATGTTCTTCCCCTCTACTTGTAACTCTTTTATTTCCAACTTTCCATTCTTAACCTCAACCTTATGAATTTTTACTTTAAGATCCGGATTAATATGGTCCTTTAAAGCCACTGGCAGATCTTTTAAGTAAGCCCAGGCAATAGGCCAAGGGTCAAAGGCCCGAACCTGTCTTTCTATGTATTTGGCTGAATCTTTCCAATCTATTAGAGCATCATCTTTATGTATAAGAGTACTTTTTGGGTGAGTTTTAGAGTAGCAGTAAGTTGCTTTGGAGTGGTCTTGGGGTTGGGGAATTAACTTACCCGAAGTGTAGTCAGAAATAACCTGTGGCAAATGATTAGCGGCTTTTTCAAATAGTATTTCATATAGCTCCCCGCTTGTTTCTGTGCCGTCCAGAGGATGTTCAAATTGATAAATAATATCCCCAGTATCCATTTTTTCACTCATGACAAAATATGACACGCCCGTTCCATTTAGGCCTTGCAAAATGGCGTGTTGTATAGGGCTGGCGCCCCTTAATTCAGGTAAAAGTGAGAAATGTATGTTAATAATTTTATATTTTGGCGTATTTATTACGTCTCCCGATATTATTTGACTGTAGTCAGCTACAACCCCCAGGTCAATATCTGGTGTAACCTTTTGAGTAATTTTTATCTTGTTCTCCTTACACCATGCTTCTACCCCCGAACCTTTTTTGGTAATACAAAATTCTAAGTCAAAATTGTTGTTTAGGGATTTTAAAATGGGTTGTGATCTATCGGAAGTTCCAAAAAATGCTATTTTCATAAGGCAGCCTGCATACTATCAAATTCTTTTTCTGTTATTTTCTCTCCAAGAGCATGATCAGTCATTAAAATTCCATTCAAATGATCAACCTCATGCTGAATGACCCGAGCAAAAAATCCAGAGGTGTTTATATTAATATTCTTGCCATCTGGATCTAATGCTTCAACCTTAATCTTTTTAGCCCTTTCCACCTCTACATAAGTGTCCGGAACACTCAAACATCCTTCCCAAGCTACTTCCTTTTCCCCTGATTTTTTGGTTATTTTAGGATTAATTAGCATATACTCCTTGATATTGCTATTTCCGCTATGTCCTTTATCTACAATGAATCTTCTGACAATACAGATTGATTTTGATATTCCTATTTGTGTGGCTGCTAAACCAGCACCCTCAGGATCCTCAGCTGCACGGACTGTATCTCTTAAATTTGAGATGGTTTTCTTTAATTCCTCACCAAAATCTGTAACCGGCTCGGTCTCTGTGGTTAAGGTCTTATTTGGAATTGTAATTATTGGTACTACGGCCATAGAGGTATTATACCATTGCAATGTTTGTGTTAAACTCACATCACAATGCTGAATAACATTTTGGGTTATTTCTCCCACGACATTGGAATAGATCTTGGAACTGCAAATACCTTAGTTTATGTCCGTGGTAAAGGTATAGTAATTCGTGAGCCGAGCGTTGTGGCTATTCATAAAAAAACTCGGGAAGTTTTGGCGGTAGGTAGTGAGGCCAAAAAAATGCTTGGGAAAACCCCAGATACCATCCAGGCTATTAGACCACTAAGAGATGGAGTGATTTCAGACTTTTATGTGGCAGAAAAAATGATTTCCTACTTTATACATTTAGTGCACGAATCTCCCGCAAGATTTCCAAAAATCCCGCGTCCTCGGGTAGTTATTGGCGTGCCCTCTGGTGTTACCTCGGTGGAAAGAAAAGCAGTGGTGGATGCAGCCAAGAATGCTGGAGCAAGGGCCGTTTATTTAATAGATGAACCAATGGCTGCTGCAATTGGCTCAAATTTACCGGTCAATGATCCAAGAGGAACTATGATTGTGGATATGGGAGGTGGAACTTCAGAAATTGCTGTTATATCTCTTGGGGGTTTGGTAGTTAACAAGTCTTTAAGGATTGCAGGAGATGAGATGGATGAAGCTATAGTGAACTATGCCCGGGAGTTCCACAATTTATTACTTGGGATACGTACAGCAGAGGAGATAAAGTGTCAAATCGGGAACGCCATTGAGTTTAAGAAGGAAAAAAGTTTTAGTGCCGTTATGCGTGGCCGTGACCTTAAAACAGGATTACCACGCGCAGTGGAAGTTCAACCCGCTGAAATGCGTGAAGCTCTCCACGACCCAATTTATGAAATTATAAATGGAGTGAAAGACGCCATAGAAGACACTCCGGCAGAGCTTATGGCCGACATTGTTAGGGACGGAATTATTTTGGCTGGGGGTACTGCTTTACTTCGTGGTTTGGATAAGTTAATGGAGTTTGAACTAAGGGTTCCTGTGAAAGTTTCTAAGGACCCCCTTACATGTGTTGTACGTGGATGTGGCAAGCTTTTGGAAGATCTGGAGCTATTAGAGAAGGTCTCCATCAAGTGATAGAATAGGACTGTGAGACTAATCATCATTTCTGCAATTTTGTTAGTATTTGGAGTTATTGGTATTACCAATCCAATCCGAAATATCTTCCAACAGGTAGCTTCTCCCATACAATTTGGTTTGAGGAAATCAGCAATAAATATCAAGGATACAACGCGGTTATTTTTTAGATTCAATATAATCAGAGAAGAAAATATTTTACTTACTACACAGGTCGCAGAGTTAAAATCTCAACTAATTGAGTCCCAAATAGCATTAGAGGAAAACAAGATTCTAAAAGATCAATTAAAACTTTCTAATGATTTTGACATAGAGCTAGTGTTTGCCTCTGTTTTAGGAAATCCTAAGGATCCCACCGGAGCGAGTATATATATAGATAGAGGTAGTAAGCACGGTATTCAAATGGGGGATAATGTAGTACTAGGAAATAATCTTGTTGGGATTGTTACTGGTGTAGATAAGTTCAGAAGCGAGGTGGCTCTAACCAACTCTGTGGAATTTGGTTCCACAGTTAGGGATCTTTCCACGGGGGCTGAGGGCTTAGCAAAAGGAAATTTGGGTACTTCCATTGAAGTGAGTAGGATTTTGGTGAGTGATAGTGTGTTTGTGGAAGATATATTTATAACTTCGGGGGCAGACGGTATATTTCTACCAAATTTTGTGGTTGGAAGTGTATCCGAAGTACTTTTGGAGTCAGCTGCTCCACTTAAAAGTGTGATTTTGAAGCAACCTTTTAATATAAAAAACGTAGATAAAGTTTTTGTGGTGTTGAGTCAATGAGAAAAACATTTAATTTATTTATAATAAATCTGGTTTTGGTTTTTTTACAAGCTGCATTTTTTCCAGAGCTTATTGGTGAGTTGGCTAACCCTAGTTTAATCTTGGCATTTAGTTTTGCCCTTTTATTAAATGGAGAATTTGAGGTGTCTATGAAGAGTATATTTTTTGGTGGTTTGCTCATAGACCTACTTAGTATAAAAACTTTTGGTTTATACACGCTGGGACATGTTTTAGTTATCGGTCTAGTATATTTTGCGCGTCGTTTTGGAACTAAAAACTTTGTAGCACAGATTATTGTTTTTCTAATATCGTATGGTATTTACAATTATATCTTCCATCAGCAGTATTTACTATGGCAAGAGGTTATAACGGTTGTTCTATCAGTTGTCATATTTGGTGTGCTAAGGAAATTGGGAAGTAAATTTCTAAGTGAAACGTATCGGATAAAAGTATGAACTGGGCACTTTTTGATGAAATAAATAAATTCACCCCCAAAAAAGTTCCTAGGAAAAATAGAAGTAGTGATCCCAAGGGGTTAAGAACAGATTCCACAGCGTGGGTAGCTTATTTGTATTTGGGAGTGGTAATAATAATTATGTTTGCTTTTGTGGGGAGACTTGTGAAAGTTCAAATTACCCAACAAGACAAGTACCTTAATCTTGCCAACAGTAATAGGATAAGAGAAATATCTATTTTGTCAGAAAGGGGACTTATTTTTGATAGAAATGATAAGCTTCTAGTTCGAAATAAGCCCAGATTTGCCCTAGAGCTAAACACACTGGTTTGTAACTTAGGTAGAGTAAATGATATTTGCCCCAAGACCCTAGAAAAAGTACAAGAGTTTGTAGAGTTGGATATGCCCAGAATTCAAGACGCTCTTAACGCTAGGAAAACTAATATTTTGTTGGCTATTGACCTGACCCAGAAGGAAATCTTAGTCCTTGAGGCCCATATCTCAGAGTTACCGGGGGTATCTGTAGTGGTTTTCCCCAGTAGAGACTACCTGTTTGATAAGGAGTTTGCTCACGTGATTGGTTATGTAGGTTTGGGGGAAAATACCATTGTGGGAAAAGCAGGTTTGGAAAGGTTTTACAATGAGTATGTTGCGGGGATGCCTGGAGTTAAAGTTGTGCAGATTAATTCCACTGAGACAGCTGAAGATGTAATCACAGTTAAAGATTCTCTGCCTGGAAAAAATATCTTTACTTATCTAGACCATGGTTTGCAAAAGAAAGCCTTTGAACTTCTTAGGGACAGTGTTAACGAGGGAGATGCTATTGGTGGGGCAATTGTGATACAAGATCCCACCAATGGAGGCGTGATGGCACTAGTGAGCTACCCCGCCTTTAGCTCTACTGAGATTTCTGGAGGGATTAGCCAAGCGGATCTAGAGAACCTTATTAATGATCTAACACTCCCTTTTTTCAATCGTGCGATTGGTGCAGTATACCCACCTGGATCTGTTTTTAAGATGGTTACGGCTTCTGCGGGCTTGATGGAAGGTGTAGTGAGTAGGTATACATCAATTTTTGATCCAGGCTATATTCAGGTTGGAGGTTCCACTTTTAGAAACTGGAAACTTGACGGACACGGAGATGTAAATATGAGAAGAGCTCTACAAGTGAGTAATGACACCTATTTTTACCTTGTGGGAGGGCAGCTGGGAATAGAGAAGTTGCATGAGTGGGCCACAAAACTTGGATTTGGGAAAACAACTGACATAGATTTAGGAGGCGAGGTAGGAGGATTTATGCCAAACGGAACCCACAGGGAATGGTATTTGGGGGACGACTATATTTCGGCAATAGGGCAGGGGGATATTTTGGTTACCCCGCTACAAATTAATAATATGGTTACGTATTTTGCTAATGGTGGGTATTTGTACAAACCCCAGATTGTGAAAAGCATTGATGGGGTAGGGGAGTTTGAACCTATTGTTATAGGAAGACATTTAGTGGGGGAAGGTCATTACGACCTAATCAGGGAAGGTATGAGTGCTTCGGTAAAGCCAGGTGGAACTGGATATCCTTTATTTAATTTTCCTATTTCTGTGGCAGGTAAGACGGGGACTGCGGAGTATGTTATGGCTGATGGTGAGATAGGGACCCATGCATGGTTTACAGTTTTTGCTCCATATTATGAGGAGGTAAATGATCAGGCTAATATTTCTCCAAGTGAGAAGCCAATAGTTTTGACAGTGTTGTTAGAGGGCGGTGGTTCCGGATCGGATGACGCAGCCCCCATTGCAAGAGAGTTGTTGGATTTTTGGTTTGAGGAATAGAGCTCAGAGCTCGTGCAAGGACAGTTCTTGCATAAAGTTTCTATATAGGCTGCTATCGTTATCGAGATATTGCATTATCTCGGAGGAATCCACATATTTGTCTATCAACTCAGTTGACCCTATATAATTTCTGATGCTCGAAAACTGATATTTGAATATATCTGCATCCAATTCACTGGGATTCCTATGAATATATTTTGAAACCCTTAGTAAACTGAGAATATCTTTTATTCTCGTAGCTTTATAACGGTCCTGAAATAGATGACCAACACGTTTATGATTTTTGTTGAAGCGCGTTGCGTAAGACAAACAAAGACTTTGAACAAACTCCTGCATGCCTGTTGTGTCTACTTGTTTTATCAATAAGTGGTAATGGTTAGGCATCAATGTATATGCTAGAAGATCAATTCTATTATGATAGTTTTTCACTCTGTATGCATTAAATTTGTTTGGTGGTAGAAGGTAGCGTTCAAGTAAATATAGGAAATATTTGTAATCGTCCTCACTCAAAAATATATTTGTTTTATCTACCCCTCTGTTAAAGACGTGGTAAATGCCGCCTGGTTCATATATTTTTAAAGCATTTGGCGAAGGCATAATGTAAAGATAAGTACCTTGGAGATATTTGTATATATAGTTGTTTCTAGTTAGATTGGAATTTTGAAAGATAGGAATTGTAACCACAGGGTTGGAAGATCAATATTCTAGTTAAACTAGAAATTTGGTTGGTACAGGTTTCCACGAAGCTCAGAGCTCCTGCTTTTTTGACAAAAATTTAACCTCATGTATCCTGTTGGGGTATGCCCGGGAAAAAGCTAGTCATAGTAGAGTCGCCGACAAAAGCCAAGACTCTCTCAAACATTTTAGATAAAAACTACGTTGTTAAGGCCTCAAACGGCCACATTCGTGACCTCCCAAAAAGCGGCTTAGGCGTAGATGTAGAAGGTGAATTCGAACCCGAATACGTTGTAAGTCCCAAAGGGAAGAAGGTTTTGCGGGAACTCAAAAAAAGCGCCAAAGAAAGCGAAAGCATTGTTCTAGCCACAGACTTGGATAGAGAGGGGGAAGCTATTGCTTGGCATTTACAATATCTACTCACTCCCAAAAAAGGTACCAAGCCTCATTTTGAGCGAGTAATATTCCATGAGCTAACAAAAGGGGCCATTGAAGAAGCTTTTAAACACCCCGGAGAGATAAATGATGATCTAGTAGATTCTCAACAAGCCCGCAGAGTGTTGGACAGACTTGTGGGATATAAACTCTCTCCTCTGCTTTGGAAAAAAGTAAGATATGGGCTATCGGCTGGAAGGGTCCAGAGCGTTGCGGTCAGACTAATTGTAGAAAAGGAACGTGAGAGAGATGAGTTCAAGCCAGACGAATATTGGAATGGGAACGCACTGTTTAGCACGGAGGTAAAGGAAGAATTTGAGGCTAGCTTAAACAAAAAAGATGGTAAGAAATTGGAAATTAAGGATGAAAGACAAGCCAATCAGATAAAATCGGAGCTTAAAGAAGAGGGTATTAATTACAAAGTAACTCAGGTTAAACAAACACAAAGAAAAAGAAACCCCTATGCGCCGTTTAAAACTTCGACTTTGCAACAAACAGCAGCCAACACCTTTGGGATGTCTGCAAGAAACACTATGAGAGCAGCTCAAAAATTATTTGAGAAGGGATTAATTACTTATCACAGGACAGACTCTTTAAGTATGTCCCCCCAGTTTGTAAACCAAGCCAGAGATTATATTGCCAAAGAATTTGGTAAGGAGTTTCTTCCCGATCAGGCCATTTTTTATAAGACAAAGTCCAAAGGTGCACAAGAGGCGCATGAAGCAATCCGCCCAACTAGCCTTAATCCATTGCCTAGTAGTGTAAAAGGAGCAGCTGAAAGTAAAATATATGCCCTAATTTATAAAAGGTCCCTAGAGTGCCAGATGCTTCCAGCAATTTATGATCAGACCTCTATTTTAATAGAATCCAGTAATGCGTATGAATTCAAGGCGAACGGTTCAGTTATCAGCTTTTTGGGGTGGTTAGAGGTAGGGAAGAGGTTAGGTATAGGTTCCGACCTTGAGAAGTTAAATGAGTTACCAAAAGTGAGTGAAAATGAGTCAGTGGAGCTTAAAAAGTTAGATATGAGTCAACACTTTACCCAACCTCCAGCAAGGTACTCAGATGCCTCTCTAATCAAAAAACTGGAGGAACTTGGTATTGGAAGACCCTCAACATACGCACCCACGATTTCTACTATTAGAGCCCGTGGTTACGTAGTACGTGAGGGTAGATACTTCAAACCCGAGGATGTGGCTTACGTAGTCACAGATCTTCTAGTGGAGCACTTTCCAAAGATAGTTAGCTATGAATTTACTGCTGAGATGGAAAATAACTTAGATGAGATTGCGCATGCCAAAAGAGAGTGGGTGCCTATGATAAAGGATTTCTACGGTCCGTTTGAAAAAGAGTTAGAGAAAAAGGATGGGGAACTAAATAAGCATGATGTAACAAATCTGGGTGAGGTGGGAGAAAAATGCCCCGATTGTGAAAAGGAGCTAATCTTTAAACTGGGTAAATATGGGAAGTTTGTGAGCTGCTCTAATTATCCGGAATGTAAATTTGCAAGACCATTAGAGGAAGATAAAGTGACAGATGAAAATGGGGAAGAGGTAACAGATTTTGGAAAATGTACAGAGTGTAAAGATGGAACTTTTGTACTAAAAAGAGGTAAATTTGGGAAGTTCTTGGCATGTAGCAACTACCCAGACTGCAAAACCACCAAACCTTTCTTGGAAAAGATTGGTATGGAGTGTCCCGACTGTGAAAAAGGCGAAATAGTGGTTAAAAAGGCCAAGGGCAGAACCTTTTATGGTTGTAGCGAATACCCCAATTGCGAATACTCCTCTTGGAAGAACCCCCTTCAAGAAAAACAAGACTAAACCCACAATCTAACTGTTGTCTCGGTCTTTAGTTTGTGATACATTCCTCCTGTATGGCAGCAAAATACAAAGTACCAAAAATTGAAGAACTGTTTGAAGCCGGCGTTCATTATGGTCACCAAACCAAAAGATGGCACCCAAACATGGAGCCATATATTTACACCGTTCGCAAGAAAATTCACATTATTGATCTTGAAAAAACTGAGGAGTTGCTCAAAAAGGCAGCAGATTTCTTATATGAGATAGCCAAGGAGGGTGGAAAAATCATCTTTGTAGGTACCAAAAAGCAAGCAGGGGATATTATAGAAATAGAGGCAAAAAGGTCTGGGGCCTTGTACATTACGGAAAGGTGGCTCGGCGGTACAATCACAAACCACTCTGTTATCAAAAAGAATAACATTGATAAATTAATTGAGTTAAAAAGAAGAAAAGAAGCAGGAGAGCTTGAGAAGTATACCAAAAAAGAAAGGTTACTAATTGATAGGGAAATTGAAAAACTAGAAAGATATGTTGGAGGAATTTCCACGCTTAGCGTTTTACCTAAAGCCTTATTTGTTATAGACGCCAAAAAAGAGAAGACAGCAGTCTTAGAAGCAAAAGCTGCTAAGGTTCCTGTAGTGGCTTTGGCGGATACTAATACAAACCCGGAAAATATAGATTATCTTATACCTGGAAACGACGATGCAATTAAGTCTATTGCCCTTATTACAAAAACTATAGCAGACGCAATTGAAGCCGGGATAGAAGATTATGGTACTAAATTGAAAAAGGAAGAAAAAGAAGATGGATCCAAAAAAGATAAAACAACTTAGAGAGGACACTGGGGCAGGTGTCATGGAAGCCAAGAAAATATTAGAAGAGTTTGATTGGGATTTGGATAAGGCCAAAAAACATTTCTTGTCAAAAGCAGGTGCAAAGGCTGCAAAAAAAGCTGATAGAAATGCAAGCGATGGCCTAGTTCATTCCTATATTCATACCAACGGCAAATTAGGAAGCCTAATTTTAGTTGCTTGCGAGACCGATTTTGTAGCCAAAACTGAGGATTTTCAAAAGTTAGTACGTGAAATTGCTATGCAAGTTTGTACAGAGGACTACAAAAATCTTAAGGACTTATTAGAGGCTGAATATATGCGTGACCCCAGTAAATCTGTGCAGGATTATATTAATGAAGTAACAGCAAAGCTGGGAGAAAAGATAGAGATCAAGAAGTTTGTTAAATACTCTATAAGCGATTAGGCCCCTTGCCAATTTCGTGTACAATCATATAGATGGATATACCTGAACTGAAAAATAAATTATCAAAATCAGTCGATTTTTTAAAAACTGAATTTTCCCAAATTAGAACTGGTCGGGCTAACCCATCTTTGGTGGAAGATATAGAAGTAGTAGCTTACGAGTCCAAAATGATGCTCAAGGAACTTGGGTCCATTACATTGCAAGACGCTCAGACTATCTTGATTACACCTTGGGATAAAAACTTAGCAAATGTTATAGCTAAAGCAATTAGGGAAAGTAAATTAAGTCTCAATCCTGTGGAGGACTCGGGGATTGTTCGCATTCCCATACCTGCTCTAACAGAGGAAAGGCGCGTGGAGCTAGCCAAACTTGTATCCCAAAAAGCGGAGGAAACCAAAGTTTCCATGAGAAGTATAAGACAAGAGGCCATGAAGGATATTGATAATCTTCATAGTGACAAAGAAATTAGTGACGATAAAAAGTTTGCAGAAAAGGAAAGAGTTGAAGAAATGGTAAAGGAATTTGTAGAACAGATTGAAAAAGTTAGCGAAAGTAAGAAAAAGGATTTAATGCGAGTATGATATCTCTGCTTATATTCCTCCTAATATTATCTGTTCTTATTTTGGTGCACGAACTTGGCCACTTTGCCGTTGCCAAAAAGAGCGGGGTATTGGTCGAGGAGTTTGGATTGGGTATTCCACCCAGGCTTTTTAGCAAGAAGATTGGAGAGACCACCTACTCTATTAACGCCCTGCCGTTTGGGGGCTTTGTTAAGCTTTATGGGGAAGATGATGAAAACGAGAATACTCAAAATAACCCCAAAAGTTTTTTAAACAAATCTACCGGTTGGCGAGCTTGTATAATTGTGGCTGGGGTGTCTATGAATCTATTACTAGGTTTGGTTTTGTATACCGTATTTTTTTTCTCCACTGGTAACAAAAGCATGACCATTCCCGTGTTTTTTGACCATAAGTTTAAATTTGGAGAGCCCGTTTATATTAATACAGTAATAACCGATTTTATGGAGGGTTCTTATGGTGAGGGTGCTGGTTTGAGAGTGGGGGATATTGTTTTAGAAATAGATAACACCCCCGTTTATAGTGTGGAGGATATAAGAAATACAATGTCGGGTAAGAAGGAAATGGAAGTTAGCTTGTTGGTGAGAGATAGCCAGGATTTACGTGGTGAGGGCTCACGCGTTGTAAATACGACTCCTGTTTTAAATAGTGAAGGAGAGGCCAGGCTGGGCGTATACCTTTCTGAAGCGGTTAATATTGTTTACCCCTCAACTATATCTGCGGGTCCTATGCATGCGTACAATATGATGGCATATACCTTCAATACTTTTGGAGAGTTTATTAAAATTTCGCTAGACACAAAAAGTATAAAACCAGTTTCTAGCGGTGTTGCAGGACCAATAGGCATATATAGTATCGTGGACGCTATTCTCACGTACGATAGAGCTAACGCAGTCCTAAGTTTGATAGATCTAACTGCCTTGATGTCTCTTAGTCTAGCCTTCTTGAATGTTTTACCTCTCCCGGCACTTGATGGTGGTAGATTGCTATTTATAATGATTGAAAAGGTGACTGGGAAAAGGGTGCATCAAAAGTTTGAAGCGGCGGTACATAGATGGGGACTGGTTTTTTTCCTAAGTCTCCTAGCTCTAATTACTATAAAAGATATCTTTAGAATAGTCCTTTAGTACAACAAATCCTAAGATCCACTTTTTGATCGTTTCTTAGCCAAATCCAAAGAAAGCTAATTTGCTATTTACAAAAAATGCCTATATACTCGGACTGTATTTGGGGTACAAAATTTACACTGTTTGGAGGTGTACTAAGCTAACAACCATATTGATATAATGACAAAAGTCAAAGTGCGAAAGGGGGAATCTCTAGAGCAAGCACTGCGAAGGTTTAACAGAGAAGTATATAGGGCCAGAATACTACAAGAGGTAAGAGACAGAGAAAGATATTCAAAACCAAGTGAACAAAAAAGGTTAAAAAAGAAAGAATTAGCAAGGAAAATTTATTTGGAAAACCTAAGAAAGTGATACTAGAGTCCTTACAGAAAAAACAATTAGAATATTTTAAGCAAAAGGATGCCGAAAAGGTGGGGGTTTTGCGTTTTTTGATTGCAGCTATAAAGAATAAAGAAATTGAGCTAAGACCTTCTGGTGAGGAACTAACAGATGAAATTATTGGAAAAGTTATCAAAAAACAAATCAAAATGAGAGTAGATGCCATTGAAGGAGCCGAAAAAGCAGACAGACAGGATCTAATTGATAAGGAGAGTTCAGAAAAAGAGATTCTGGAAGGGATTTTATATGAATATTTCGGTGAAGATCAGCAATGATGCTGAAATCCAAGAACTAAATAAAAAATATCGCAACAAGGATGAAGTAACGGATGTCCTATCTTTTGGTGAAGAAAGTGACGAAGATTACTTGGGAGACATTATTATAAATAAAGATCAAGCTGCAAGACAAGCCGGTGACCATGGAAATACTTTAGAGGAAGAAATTGCAACTTTAGTAAAGCACGGTGTTTTGCATTTACTTGGTGTACATCACAAGGGGGATGAATGAGACTTATTGTTGGGCTTGGAAACCCCGGTGAGAAGTATAAGAAGAATAGACACAACCTAGGATTCATCCTGCTAGATGAAATTTCAGGCTTGAGATGGCACCAAAATAATAAGTTAGTGGGTGAGGTCTGTACAATTTCTAAAGACCCCTACAATAATGTGTATGTCAAACCTCAGACCTTTATGAATAAGTCAGGAGATTGTGTGAGCAGGGCTCTAAATTACTATAAAGTTAATCCCCAAGACCTAATTGTCATCCATGATGATGTAGATTTGGGTTTTGGAGTAGTTAAAAGGCAATTTGGATCTGGTTCTGCTGGACATAAAGGTGTGGAAAGTATCATTGATAGTATTAAAACTAAAGATTTTTGGAGGGTACGGGTGGGAATTGGTAGATCTCAAAACCCAAATGTTGAAACTGATGATTGGGTTCTGACTAATTTCTCAAATGAAGAGTTAGAGAAAATAAAATCACTTTTGCCTATTGTAACAAAGCATCTTAGTGCTTCAACAAACCCTAATTAGTGGATACTTAGGTTTTTAAAACCTATACTACGCATGTATGTTTTACACTAGATATCGCCCACAAAAATTTAGTGAGATGGCCCAACCAAATGAGGTAGCCAAGGCGCTATCTACTCAAATTAAAAAGGGTAAGACAGCCCACGCATATTTACTTGTGGGTCCACGTGGAATAGGGAAGACCACTATAGCAAGAATTTTAGCCAAAGCTCTAAATTGCAAAAGCGTTAGCGAAAAAGGAGACCCCTGTGGAAAGTGTGTTTCCTGTAAAGGTATAAAGGAAGGTAGTTTTTTAGATCTTATTGAAATTGACGCCGCCAGTAACCGAGGTATAGATGATATTAGGGATTTAAGGGAGAGGATTAAACTAGCCCCCGCTGGAGGGAAACAAAAGGTTTATATTGTAGATGAGGTGCACATGCTTACAACGGAGGCTTTTAACGCGCTACTAAAGACTTTGGAGGAACCTCCAGCTCATGCAACTTTTATACTCTGCACAACAGAATTCCACAAAATTCCAGCCACAATCAAGTCTCGATGCCAGGTTTTTAAACTTAAGAGAGCAACAATTGAACAGCTAGTAAAAAGACTAGACAAAATGGCAAAGGAGGAAGGACAGGAGTTAGGCAAAGAGGGTTTAAGGCACATTGCTCGGGCAGCTAGTGGAAGTTTTAGAGATGGGGAGACAATACTACAACAGGTTATTGAGGGAGGGTTGGATGTTGAGACCTTAACAAACCTAGGCACCAGACTCAATTACGTGGAGTTCCTGGAATACATTGTGAGAAAAGATGTTAGGGAGGCACTACATGTAGTTGAAAAACTAGATAATGAGGGAGTGGATTTATATACCTGGATTGGTGGGTTTCTAAGTATATTGCGAGAATTACTTTTTGCACAATCAGGCGCCATTGAGGAGCCTCGTAGCTTAGATTCTGTGCTAAAGGAAACGAATTCAGCCCAAACCGTTAGAATCACAGACACTATAATGAAGGCTCATAGTGAGACAAAGAACTCTTTTATTACCCAATTACCTCTTGAACTCGCAATTGTGGAGTTATGTGGTTCCGAATATAGCAGTGTGGAACCTGAGAAGATTGCCCCGTCGCCGAAGGCTCCAAAAAAGATTGCCACTTCCCCCGCTAAGCGGAGCCCCCTGCCTGCGCAGGCTGGTCGCAATGACAAAACGGAAGAAAGAAAAAAACCTGGAAAAAATGTGAAAATGTCAGTAGATGAGGTAAAGGAAAAATGGATACTGGTACTTAATAGGGCATCAGAAGTTAATAATTCTATAATGGCTCTTTTGAAAAGCAGCGCACTTGTTCAAGTGATAGAGGGAAGTTTGGAAATTGAAGTTCCATTTGACTTTCACAAGGAAAGAATTGAATCCATCAAAAACAGAAAGATTATTGAAGAGATTTTTTCAGATGTGTTGGGAGTACCACTTGGGGTGTCCTGTCTTGTGAAGAAAAAAGCCCGAAAAAGCCTTAGTAACAAGGAAACCGGCAAGCTTACAGATATGAATATTGTAATACCAGAGGGGGTTTCAAAGCAGGAAAGCCCCGAAGAGTTGGTGGAGGTTTTGGATGGTGGTCTTCCAATGATATGATATTGAAGTGAAAATTCCACGCGCTATTACAAGACTAATTGATTCGTTCCAAAGCCTGCCTGGGGTGGGTCCCAAGACGGCCCAAAGACTTACTTTTCATTTGCTCCATTTCCCACAGGAGTATTTGGATAACTTTTCCAAGTCATTATTAGAGCTGAAAAACAAAACTAAGCTATGTTCTATTTGTAAAAATATCTCAGAGAACGATGAGTGTAGTGTTTGTGATGATACTTCCAGAGATTTGGAAATTATAATTGTGGTTGCGCATCCACTGGACACTTTTGCACTGGAAAAAACAGGCTTTAAAGGCTTGTACCACGTGCTGCACGGACTAATTGATCCATTAAATAGTGTTGGGCCAGAGGAGCTTTTTATTAGTGGACTTATGGATAGATTAAATGGGCAAACTGAGATTATTTTGGCTACAAATTCAAGTATGGAGGGAGAGTCTACAGCAATGTATATTGCAAAACAAGTGAAAGAGAAACAACCTGAGGTGAGGATTACAAGAATTGCAAGGGGGCTCCCTGTTGGGGGAGACATTGAGTATGCAGATGACATCACGCTTTCTCGTGCGCTTGAGGGCCGCAAAGACTTCCAAATATAAAAATAAAAAGTGTGGTAATATTCATACAAATTGGATTATTTGGTTGGATTTTAGTTAATGAGGAGGTTAAATTATGGACGATTGGGTGAGCTTAACCTTGTTGTCTGCGCCCTTTGCTGTTGTTCTTAGTATGCTTGTTGCCCATTGGACTAGACGAGTCCGCAATGAATTTGCACTAACCATTATTTTTCTTGTGTGGATATTCTATGGATATCAGCTCCAACTTTCACTTGAAAGAGTTGTATTGTTGGAAACGGGTTATAGCATACCATGGGTATTTCGTTTCTGTGTTGCCACCATTTTCCCCTTTTTGTATTGGTATGAACGAAAGAGGAAAAAAACGATGGGAGTAGAAAATAATTTAGGAGGTGAGTTGTGAACGGCATGAGTAGGGAGATGATAGATACCATAATGCCCATTGTGGGATTCATCGTGTCTCTTTGCGAGGTGGGTATATATATGTATATTTTCTTAGAAAAGGTAAACTAGAGGGTTTTCTGGAGCTGTTTAACTCATCACGCCCACCTTGGGTGTCGTGGTTTAGTTAATATGGTTCCGGGATGTAAAAGCCGATGTTTTGATTGCGAAGCATCGGCTTTTTGCTTTACATAATCAATATTTCCATTTATCATACTAATATGTCTTTGAATATATATAACTCCTCATCCAAACAAGTCGAAGAATTCAGCCCTATAAATCAGGATGAGGTTTTAATGTACACTTGTGGCCCCACGGCCTATGACTTTGCACATATTGGTAACTTTAGAACCTTTTTTACAAGCGATATTATCTTAAGAACCCTTAGATTCAATGACTACAACGTCAAATTTGTTATGAATCTTACAGACTTGGGACATCTCACAGATGATGGAGACGACGGTGATGATAAGATGGAAGTTGCTGCCGAAAGAGAAGGTAAAAGTGCTAGGGATGTAGCGGATTTCTATATAAAAGCTTTCAAAAAAGACTTCGAGGCTCTAAACATGCACAGACCCGCCATTTTTACCCGTGCTACAGATTATATTGCAGAGCAAATCGAAATGATCCAGGATTTGGAGAACAAGGGATATATTTATAAAACCGTAGACGGGGTGTATTTTGACACCAGCAAATATGATGATTATGGCAAGCAATTTGGGTTAGACATTGAAAACGTGCAGGAGGGGGCTAGGGTTAGGCCAAATCCAGACAAAAAGAACCAGGCGGACTTCGCCCTGTGGAAGTTCTCTCCAGTAGACCAGCAAAGATGGCAGGAATACGATTCTCCATGGGGGAAAGGGTACCCGGGTTGGCATATCGAGTGTAGCGCGATGGTAAGAAAAGAGCTTGGGATTACCATAGATATACATCTTGGAGGAGAAGATCACAGGATGCCCCATCACCCCAATGAAATCGCCCAAAGCGTATGTGCCAACGAAAAACCCCTCTCCAAATACTGGGTTCATGTAACCCACTTGCAAGTAGATGGCGGCGGGATGGCAAAAAGTCAAGGTACAGGTTACACGCTGGAAGATGTTGTTAATAGGGGATATACCCCCATGGATATACGCTTTTTCTATATGACTGCACACTATAGATCGCCTCTAAACTTTACTTGGGAATCACTACAAAGTGCACACAACTCCCTTAAAAAACTATATGATCTAGTTTCAGGCTACAAGGAAAGCGAATACGCAGAAGTAAACGACGAGCTTATACAGAAGTTTACCTTAGCAGTTAACTCTGATTTTAATATGCCTAAGGCCATAGCGGTGGTTTGGGAGCTTCTTAAAAGCGAAGTTGAGGAACCTGTAAAAATAAAGACCTTGTTGAAAATGGATGAGGTTTTGGGGTTGAATTTGGGGGATCATGTGGGATATGAGATTCCACAGAAGGTTAAAGATATAGCAAAAATGAGATGGGATTACAAACAAAGCGGGATTTGGGATAAGGCAGACCAACTTAGGAAGGAAGCTAGTGAGTTAGGCTATCTTGTTGAGGACACAAAAGAGGGGTATAAGGTAAGAAGAAAATTATAGATTATTCTACGCTTTCCCAACGAACATGACTTGTTTTGAAAAACTCCTTGAGTTGGATTAGGTATTTGGGTTCAAATGTGAATGCCTCGGAGGGATCTTTGTTGTCATTTGCTCCTTGAGAAGTTCGTTGCAAGTTAATTTTTTCTGCAATGTAAATTCCTTTTAGATTTAGCGTTTTTGTTGCCTCGTCTTCTGAGATATCATAGGCTGTGTAGATATCCCCATCTGCAATTAAACCAACTTCCACGGTGTCTACGGTTTTTGATATATTTATATTCCCACTCACAACAAAAAGCGCAGTGGAGGTTTCGTCTACCGTGATGTTTGTTTCTATTGCTAAATCTCCATCAATGAAAACAATTTGATCAAAGGTATTATTATCGTAGTCGTTGGGCGTGCTTTGGTTATCAACTGTGAAATTTCCATTGTGTTCGTACACGCCCCCTTCACTTACCAAATCTTCTGAGAAATCAGTTTTGCTAGTTGTTACCGAAAATAAAGAGCTATAGTCCTGTGCTTCTGGGGAAGTAGTATTTTTTGCGTACCAATCCCTAGAAGAAGTAAAAAAGTTAATAGAACTTTGCCCAGTTTCGACTAAACCGTCTGTGTTGTCCTCATCTGCTTCCGCTACCATGTCTATAGTGTAGTCAGACCGCACGTTACCTTCTCCCTCCAGACTTATCCAAGGCCCATTTATACAAAACTCCTTATAAGAGGTGTTTCCAGCCATATCTTCAGCGTAGAATTTGACAGTTTTGCATACTTTCCAGTTACTGTCACAGAAATCTGTTTTTTGAGTTACTAAATCAGTTTCGGTGACTCCTGGTGTGGAAGGGGAAGTTAGTAAGTCTATCCACCCATCTGAATTCCAGTCTGTGTTACATCCCAAAATAGAGGTGAAGTGGCCAAACCCTGGATTTCTACTTGTATGATATTGGTATCTGCTTGTGAGTATTGAGAGTCCAGATGTAGGATCTGTTACAGTTGTGTATACATAAACTTCGTGCTCAGCACCACCACCCAAACCCCTATACGCCCCTGAATTATACCAATTATTTGGAGGGGTTTGGTCAATTTTAAAAGATACAGATTGAGTGTTTTCAATATTGTTGGCATGATCGACTGCATAAAACTCGAGAAGATGGTTTTCGTTGTCAGTAGAGACTGTAACAGCTGTGTTAGCAGACGTGATAGCCTCACTGATAGAGATAGCGTCTGCCCAAACTGTACCACTTCCAGTCAAACCAATATCTATGTATACACCAATTGCGTCAGCATTGTTGACAATAAAGTTAGTGGAAATTTTAGTCCAGTCATTGGTTCCGGTTAAGGCTGAGCTTTGAAGGAGTTCAACGTAGGTTATTTGCTCAAATTCATCTTGTGAGACCACATATATTTTGTAAAATGCGGTTTCGATAACACTGTCGGTTTTTAACCAAACAGTTGCTGTCATATTGCCATATGGCGTGGCAACTGCAAATGCATCTTTATTATTTATCCCATGCCAGGTTCCTTGTGTGGTGACAGTTTTTGCACTTGAGGTTTCAAACCCGGATAGATATGTAGTGGCGTCTTGGGAGTAGGTTACATACTCATCTTCAACGCTTGCACCCCAAGCATACAAGCCTGTAGGGCTAGATCCGTCCGATGCTTCAAAGCTTGGGTTAGTGACGAGGTTTAGCGAGTCGGCGTATTCTACTTTTTGCCAAGTGCCTCCATCTACCCTGTAGTTTAGCTCTTTTACACCACTTTCCAGGTCTGTAGAGGTGAGATCAAATTCCACGGGGGATACGTACCAACCGTTGTTTCCATCAGGTGAGGAGGGGGTTTGGATGTAGGTAGTGACCGGGGGAGTGGAACCCGCAAGGACAGTTTTTGGAAAGAGAAACAATAGTATTAGGGTAGTGACTAAAATTTTTCTAGGCATTAGGTAAATAATACCAGATTTTGATATACTATAACCAACATAAGCGTTTCAGGTTCGTTATTAGACACCACAAAGGAGGTGTTTCGTGAAGAAATATTGGGGACATGTTTCAGTGTTATTGGGTATTGTAGCCTACATATCAACCCTGGTTATTGTTAGTTCAGGTCAGCTTGCCACCAACTTAATTACATTGAGGTGGGCTTGGTTTAGTATAGTAGCATCTCTATCAGTAACCTTTTATTACAACGTTGCTCCAAGTCAGTGGGATGCCTTCGACAAGGAGTACTCAGTGCCTGCCAAGTATACAGGGAATCCCAAATTAAAAAGATTTTTGGTTGCAGGGGTAGTTGGCGAATCAATCTCTTGTTTGGCTGCCTTGCTTGGTTTTTTCCTTTCCTATTTTATACCTCTGGGCTCCTGGGTCTATTTGATAGCCATAGTCCAAGGGTTCTCACTTTTCGCAGTGTGTGTCTTATTTTATGACTTTGCTGTTGAGAAGCTGGTTGAGTATATGGGATCACGTGCTTAGGTGAGACGCTAATGAGATAGTGGCTAATACCCGGATAATTAACTACTTATCCGGGTTTTTTCTTTGCACTAAAGCTACAATCTAGGATATAATATGACCAACATATTCGAATAATCATATTAAATAAGGAGGTGTGTGGTGTTAAGAAAATGGGAAACGGTAACCAAGGCCTTTTGGTTATTAATGGTATTAATAGTCTTTTTGGCCATTTTTTGGCTTGTCACGGGTCTTTTCATTATAGGAGGTGAACTTGGCCCTGTGGCGATTAATTGGATAATTATGATCTGGCTCTTTTTGTTGTTGCTCCTGCGTTGTTATACCCTTTGGTGGGAAGGAGAGTATGAGGGAACATTAACCGACGATGTAGGTTGGCTAGTTGCTAATATACTTTCCCTAGTATTTGTAGCCCTAGCGATAATTGTATCCTTTTTGGTAATAGTTACCAGAAGCTTTGGTACCGAAGCAGTGATGGGATACTTCATCCTAGGCTTTTTTGCTTTCTCTTCCTTGGTTTATGTGCCGAAGATAATAAATAAATTAGCTTCTAAATTGCGGGACAAAGGTGCTAAGGATGGGTTCACAAAGGTCTATGACGGCCCCAGCCCTATGGATGATTAGAGTTGAATACGACCACCCGGGTGGGGTTTTACACATCGCCCGGGTTTTTTCTTTGTGTTAATATTAGAACATGAATGGAAAACAGCCGGTTTACGATGCCGTGGTTGGGCCCGGGAATTTAGAGGCCCAAGCAGCTTTTCTGTCTAAAATTCTAGACAATACTGCTACTTTTGAGGAGTGCCAAGAGAATTTACCCATTTTAGAAGAAGAAGGGTACGCCGAAATAACATCTGATTTACCAATAGACCCCAGAGCTAGGGGGGCGGAAGGAAGAGTTCAAGAGTTTAAGTTTCAATCATCGTATGACCTTACTGATTTCAAGAAGGGTAGAGTTATATTGGAACCTAAAAATAGAAGAGGTATGGCCATAATTGAAGGTACGGCTGAAGATGGCACGCGGTTAACGGGCACTTTTGCGGAGCCTGTTTGGAGACTGTTAAAACCAGAGCTTTGGAAGCGTTTACCAACACAATAGTGTATAATACCCCAGACTTTAAATCTTAGATAAGGAGAGAAGCTTATGCTTCCACGACAAACCACCTTAAAACACGTTAGATTTTTGCATAGTATAAATAAGGTTCACATCCTTGCCACAACCAGTGACGGGTTTACAACTCTCTTTAAAGAAGTAGATCCTGCGTTTCTCAAAGAAATGGAAAAATCAGGAAAGAGGCAGGGAGCAAGTGTCGAACACAGAATTTTTACTTTACAGAAACATATCGACGAATCAGTGAGCCACTACATAATGTAGGGGGTAGATCCAGAAAGCACCTCGTTTATTGGTTTGGGTTGGAAATTGGGGAGTGGTCTAGTCTGGCTTAGGACATCGGCCTCCAGAGCCGAAGATCGTAGGCTCGAATCCTACCTCCCCAGCTTTATTGGTTTGAAATAAAAAATCCTGAGTAGCTCAACGGTAGAGCAGTGGCCTCCAAAGCCGCGGGTTGTGGGTTCGAGTCCCTCCTGGGAAGCTCAGGCTGGATTATTTAGACATAGAGAAAGGAGAATTTATATGTCTACGTACCAGTAGGGAGTACCGTTAGGTGTTACGTTGTGTTAACTCACACGTAGCCTTCGCGCGGTACTCCTTTTTTGTTGCTTAAAAACTGCTACAATACCCCCGTATGTCACTATCAATAGGAATAATTGGTCTACCAAATGTGGGGAAATCCACTCTATTTAACGCGTTACTCAAACGCCAGGCTGCACTTGTTGCCAACTATCCTTTTACTACTATCCAACCGAATGTCGGCGTGGTGGAAGTACCAGACAAACGCCTAGGAGAACTCAGAGAAATTGTGCAACCAAGGAAAGTAACCCCCGCGGTAGCAAAGTTCATTGATATTGCAGGAATTGTTAAAGATGCGCACAAAGGGGAGGGGTTGGGAAATCAATTTCTGGCTCACATTAGAGAAGTAGATGCAGTAATTCATGTATTGCGAGATTTCTCAGACCCAAATGTGTCAAAAACTGGATCCATTTCGCCAGAGGATGATTTGGATACAGTTAGAACGGAATTACTACTGGCAGATCTTCAAACAGTAGAGAAGAGAATGGAAAATGACAAAGAAAACAAAAATTTACTTCAAAAAGTTAAAGATATGCTGGAAAATAGCGAGAAACTCAATGGCGAAACATATGATAATGAAGAGCAAAAGGTAATAAATGAGTTAAATTTGTTATCAATCAAACCTGAATTGTTGGTTTTGAATGTGGACGAAAGCAATTTGGAGCAAAATAATCCGAATTTTGTCAAAATTTGTGCAAAATTGGAGGCTGAATTGACCGATGAAGAAAAAAAAGAGTTGGGTCTAAGTAAGTCGGGGTTAGATACTGTAATTCAGGAAAGCTACAAACTATTAAACCTCCAAACATTTTTTACAACTAAATCACAAGAATTAAGGGCCTGGACCATTAAAAATGGTACCTCTGCTTTACAAGCGGCTGGTGTAATTCACACAGATTTTGAAAGGGGATTTATAAAAGCCGAAGTAGTTTCGTATGATGATTTCAAGAATTGGAAAGAGTCGAGAGAAGCTGGAGTTTTGCGTTTAGAAGGCAAAAATTATGTTATGCAAGATGGAGATGTGGTGAATTTTAAGTTTAACGTGTAACAAAAAAGCCCTCAACCGAGGGCTTTACCTGGCGGCAATTGTGTCAGACTTAACGTACCCATTGTATTAGTTAACAACCTTTTTGTCAACCTGATGGACCCGAGGGGAATTGAACCCCAAAGCCAAAGTGTTAAGCCTGACTTGCCGCCTGGCTCGGGCCCACGTATTTGTATTGTTAGCATTTTGATTAGAGGGAGTAAATGATCAATATTCTAGTTAGACTGGAATTTTGGTTAAAAGCGTGTCAAAAGGGGTAGAAAAAAGGGTTGCACGTGCTCATTTTTTGTTGTAGTATCCACATTGCTTAAGTCTCTAGTAAAACTAGAGACAACTGTATGGACTGCCCAAATTGTGCCTTGTATAATTGGCTCAATCAAGTATGAGAACTTACGAAATAATGACAATTGCAAAGGGTAGTAAGGGGGAGGATTCCGCAAAAGAATTATCCCAACAAATTACTAAAATAATAACCGACTTAGGTGGGGAGATTTTGGAAGGTGATTATTGGGGTAGAAGGAAGTTTGCATATAAAATAAAATCCGAAACAGAAGGGTTTTATGACTTGAAAACCTTTAAACTCCCAGAGTTAAAGATTTTAAGTTTGAGAACTAAATTAAACATAGTAGAAAATTTAGTTAGGTATTTAATTATAGCTAAGGAGGACATACAAAATGTCAGCAAGAAGCGTAAATAAAGTTATCATAATTGGTAACTTAACCCGAGATCCTGAATTGAGGTACACTCCTCAAGGAACTCCAGTATGTAGTTTTGGTATTGCAACAAATCGTGAATGGTCTGTTGACGGTATAAAGAAAGAAGCAGCGGATTTTCATAACGCAGTTGCTTGGAACAAGTTGGCGGAACTTTGCGCTCAACTTTTGGCAAAAGGCTCAAAAACTTATGTTGAAGGTAGGCTTCAAACCAGAGATTGGACCGATGCCGATGGAAACAAGAGGTACAAAACCGAAATTGTTGTAAACGAGATGATTGTGCTTAGTCCATTAAGAGGGGGAACAAGTTCTAGTGAATATTCTCAAGAGGTGCCTGCAAAGGACGTAGTAGATGATGATCTAGATCTAGACGATGTTCTTTCAGACTTGGCAGATGAGGACGAAGTTGCACTTGAGGAAGAGCCAGCAGAAGAGGAAGAAAAGGAAGAAGAGGAGGAAACAAAGAAAAAAAAGAAAAAGTGAGTGATTTATGAAAAAAAAGAGCCCAAGAAAGCAAAGAAGAATAAAAGCCAAAGCCAAAACCTGTTACTTTACAGACACGGGCAAAACACCTGACTTCAAAGATGTTTTGACATTAAAAAGGTTTATTACTGATAGAGGAAAAATAATGCACCAGAATTATTCTGGTTTAACATCCAGAAATCAGAGAAAGCTTTCTAGAGCTATTAAGCGTGCTAGGTATATGGCTTTGTTGCCGTATACGGACAGACATTCAATGTAAGATTGTAATGAGGACCCCGCTTAGCGGGGTCCAAATTTTATGTTAACATTGTTTCATGCCCACATTGTCACTGTATTTTAGCGAATCGGCCATATATACCATGCTCCAGAAAGATGACGGAAAGAAGTTATTTGATGTGTTCCACTACCAGTTTTCCCCCTACTTGTACCCCAAACAGGAAAAATTTAATAAAGAAGTAATAGATATCTTGGCCGAAAGGCATAAGCTTCCAAAAACAGACCTAAAAATCTCTAGCACCCATCTACTGGATGTTAAATTCCCGGAGAATGAGTTTTTTTACCCCATTATGATCAACAATCTAAGCGTGAGTGCACCTTCAGGGTTTCACTCCGTTTTTCCAGCTGGAAAGCAGTTAGATAATATGGATTATTTATCCAATCTGGCCATTTTTAACTATATTTCCCCAAAAGATACCTCTGGATATAGGGTCCAGTATGAACTTTTGTTGTATTTAGCCCAATTGGTTCCTGTAGACCACAAGGATTTATTATTTATGGGCGACTTTTTTATCAATTTGAATAACAACCCCAAAAAATACCTCTTAATGCTCGACTTTGTTAGGAAGGAAGGTATTTATAATTTGTACTTTGACCAAAACTCAGAATATATTTTAGACAAGACGGAGAATTTTGTGCCCAAAAATTTGGGTGCGCTGGTTGTTTCTTCAGGTCCCACCGTTTGTTATATAGAAACCCAAGTGGGCACAAAGCAGCTTTTTGAAGTTGAGGAGGACGATTTGGTGTTTATACCACTAGATGCCTCAACAAAGTCACGTATTGTTGTTAAGAGCGCTAACTTGGGAACGGTAGAGGAGAAAGTAGGAGGAGGAGTTTTGGGTGTTATGGTTGATACAAGAAAAAAGGGAGAGATATCGCAGGCCTTCAGTAAATCTTATGCCAAGTATATTTCGTCAATTCAGGAAGTTCTGGCAAAAATATAAATGTATATACCAGTTATAAGAAAAATAAATTATAGGAAGGAAGTATTTATTGAAAGATCCTTGCCAAAAGCAGGGGAAATAACTGTTGAGGTTGGAAGTAAGGTAGAACCGTCACAAAAGATTGGCTCAACAAAAATTTCATATGAAGTGGTACGTCTGGGCGAGAAGTTTAAACCAAATAATAAGGTAAATACTAGTCGTAGTGTGGAAGCTGAAGTACTATTGGGGAAAATTAAATCTAAAAAGTTCACCACGCCTTTTAAAGGCTCTTTGATACAGGATAAAGAAGGAGTATACTTTTTCAAATCCGTAGAACAGGACTATTGGTTGTTACCGGGGGTTTGGGGAGAGGTAACCGATGTTAAGAAGAATCTTGGTGTATTACTAAAAACTCAAACCAAAGATATTAACTTAATAGCCAGTACAAGGGGATTCGTTTCCGGGGAGTTAATTGTTTTCCCGAACCCCACAGAACTTCTTGAGATTAATTATTTAGACAAATATATGAAATCGGCCTCAGGTAAAATAATTTATGTTGGACACAGTATTTCCGAAGGAATATTAAAACGGGCAAAGGAATTAAATGTGGGGGCGCTGCTTGCAGGAAGTGCACACAGAGAGATGTTTTCCCAAGCGTACAAATCCGGTCTAAATTTGGGAATTGTCTCTGGGTTTGGGATTATGCCCACTCCGGAGGAAGTTTATTTTGCTTTAAACGATGTAGCACACAGGTTTGTGTTTTTTTACGGAGAACAAGGAAGATTAAGTATACCCATTCCCTCAGAAGAGGAATTTCCTCTCTCTGAGAAGGAGCAGTACTTTATAAACGCGAAGGAGGGGGTAAAGGTACAAGTGTTTACCCCAGAGTACTATGGCCATTATGGAATTATTGACAGTGTTACAGAATCTAGTATATTTGTTAAGTTGAGTAATAATGAGAAAGCAGTAGAAGTAATGTCGCCTAACATTTTTGCCATAATCTGATATGTCACCATTTGCTAAATTTCAGAGATTATTAATAACTATTCTAATAGCAACAAGCTTTTTTTATGGTGGCTACTATTACGGAAAACGAGGATATGAATTTGAAATCAAACGTAACCCCCCAACAATCACTGTTATAAACAAGTCTCCGGGGGATCAGGAAATAGACTTTTCCCTTTTCTGGGATGTTTGGGATATGGTTAGTGAAATTTATCTTGATCGCCCTGTAGATGGCCAAAAAATGCTATATGGAGCCATTTCCGGAATGGTTAACTCACTTGAAGATCCCTATACTGCTTATTTACCTCCCGAATTAAATGAAATAATAATCAGCTCTCTTAACAATTCGTATCAGGGAATAGGGGCGGAGTTAGGTTTGAAAGAAGGACAGTTAATTGTAATTGCTCCCCTAGATGGATCTCCGGCAATAAAAGCTGGGGTTAGGGCAGGGGATAAGATATTGGAAATAGAGGGGGTAAGTACTATTGGGATCACCATTTCAGAGGCAGTAGCAAAAATCCGGGGAAGCGCAGGAACGGTTAGTTCCTTGACAGTTGGTCGTGGTAGCGGGGAGCCATTTGTAATTGAAATTACTCGCGGCGTAATAACAATTGACAGTGTTACTTGGGAAGACAAAGGGGATGGGATTGCTTATATCAGGGTTAGCAGATTTGGTGTGGATACAAACAAGCAATGGGATAAGGTGGTCAAGCAGGTTAATGTAGATATGGAAGAACTAGATGTAATCATCTTAGATGTGCGTGGTAATCCCGGGGGCTACTTACAGAGTTCGGTTCACCTAGCTGGGGAGTTTTTCAAAGGCGGAACTGTTCTTTTCCAGCAAGAGGCAACAGGCGAGTACGTGGAGTATGCCACCAAAAGAAACGGTACTTTTGATAGAATCCCTCAGGTTTACGTTCTTATAGATGAGGGAAGTGCCTCTGCCTCTGAAATATTAGCCGCTGCCCTAAAAGAAAATATTGGTGCAGAGTTTATTGGTATGACATCATTTGGAAAGGGGACTATCCAGGAAGCGAGAGATTTTGATGATGGGTCGGGTGTGCATATCACAACAGCTAAATGGCTCACTCCAAAAAAGGAATGGGTTCATGGAGTTGGCTTAGAGCCTGATGTGACGGTGGAAAGAACCGCAGAGGATTACAACGAGGGCCTAGATCCACAGCTGGACAAAGCAATTGAGCTAGCTAAAGAGATTTAATCCAAACCAGAAACAGCGTTTACTATTTTGTTAAGTTCCCCATCTAAAACAGTTTGTATGTTCCCAAAGTTTTTCTTTATTCTATGATCGGTAATACGGTCTTGAGGGAAATTGTAGGTTCTTATTTTTTCCGATCTTTCTCCTGTACCCACCTGTGACGCCCTCAAATCAGAGATGTTTTTTACCTGCTGCTCTCTCATAGCATCATATAATCTAGAGTTAAGTATCTCTAAGGCTTTTTCTCTGTTTCTGCCCTGTGTCCTTTCCTCCTGACACTCTACTATTATATTTGTTGGTTTATGGATTAGGCGTACGGCAGTAGACACTTTATTAACATTTTGTCCGCCCTTGCCTCCGCTTCTAAAAAATTCCCATTCTAAATCTTCTGGATTAACTTCGATATGCATTTTCTTAACTTCTGGGAGAACTGCAACAGTAGCAGTAGAGGTGTGTATACGCCCCCCTGCTTCGGTTACGGGTACTCTTTGTACCCTATGTACACCAGATTCATTTTTTAGCAAATTATAAACATTTTTACCCCTAAGCTTCATTGATAGGGGCCCTATAGATTCGATTTTGTAAGCTTCTTTTTCCGCAAATCGAGAGTACATTCTAAAAAGATCTTTTGCAAAAATTCCAGCTTCGCTTCCACCAGTACCGGCTCTAATTTCCAATATAGCAGCATTGGGATTAAGTGACACCCCCTCTTCTTGCTGTTTTTCCCCCCTTGTCATTGCGAGCGGCAGCGTGGCAATCTCTTTTTCTAGAGCTTGGATATGTTTTCCCAAGGTATCGTTTTCCTCTTCTGCCAATTTCTTCAACTCCAGATCTGCAATTTCCTTGTTTGCATCTATTCTGTGTCGCAGGTTAGAAATTTCCTTTTTGAGATTTTCTATGGTGTTATTCATTATCTAGGTAGATTTTCTAGCTTGTTCTAACATCTCCTTTAGAGTAGGTTCCTTCTTTTTCCCCGATTTCTTTATTTTTGCAGCCTTGGTTTTTTTAGCCAGCTCAGCCTTTTGTTTCTTTACGGTGGAAATTTTTTGTTTTTTCTTAAATTTATCTATCCTGCCTTCAGTGTCAACAAATTTTTGTTGCCCAGTGTAGAAAGGGTGGCAGGCACTGCAAATTTCAACTGCAATGCTAGGCTGGGTAGAAATAGTAGTAAAGGAGTTACCACATGCGCATGTAACGGTGCAATCTGTATGTACTTGGGGTTGAATATCTTTGTTCATGACTGCGCCATTGTATCAAGCTTTGTGATATTCAGCAATGCTTACACCTACAGCAATCAGTGCCGCCCCAACAAGCATTTCTCCTGTGGGAATTTCCCTGAGAAGTAAATACGCAAAGGGGAGTGTGAAAACTGGTTGAAGGTAACTAATTATAGATACATCTTTTATCTCTATCTTTGTTAAGGCCCACTCAAATCCAAAATAGGCCACAATTGAGGAGAGTACCGCCATATAAAGTACTCCAAAAGCTGAAGTAATGTTAAAAACAACTTGGGCACCATTAGCAAACTCAAGAAGAGCGTAAGGTATAAAAGTTACAAGCCCCACATAAAAGCTTAAAGACATCAAAAGTAGGGGAGAGTAGTGCCTTTTCATGGGTTTCAGGTGAAGCCATCTAAGCACCCCCCTCGTTTTTAGTGTGTTTTCCCCCAGAGAAATTTTTGACCAAATAATATATATAAGAAATGCTAAATGGTAGAGAATTACAAATAGGTTACCCCAGAGCTTCTGGGTGGCTATCTTGTCTATACCGGAAGCAGTGAGTAGGGGAACAAGGGCAGTAAATAAAGTACCGACTACTGCAAGTATGAGTCCGACCCGTATATTTTTGTTTATTTTTTCGTTGTAAAGATAGTGTCCTACAAAGACAGTTAGAATTGGTCCCAAAACTCCAATTAAAGTTGCCTCTAGGGCTGTGGTAAATTTAAGCCCAGCAAAAACAAGCGCAATTGAAGTTTGAGAGAAAAGGCCAAGTAAAATTATTTTTCCAATATCGCTTCTGTGAATAGGGTGTTTTTTTAACTGAAAAATGGTGTAGGGAAGGAGTAGTGTACAAACAAGTATGAATCTAAAGAGTAGGAAAATACCAATGGGGAGATAATCTAATGTTAGCTTAACTATAGGCGCAGCGGCCCCCCATATCACATACGTAAGCACGACTGCTAAGTAGTATGGTAAGAGATTTTGTCTGGGCAGTGGTAATCTCATCTATGTTTATGATATATTAGCCAGCCACGTTTTCAAGTCCTGTGTTTCTTGATCCCCAGTTTCTAAGTCTTTAACAGTGATTGCGTTGTTGGCCAGCTCCTCTTTGCCTAAAATTATGACTTTTTTAAGACCCAAGGTATTAGCTTTTCTTAATGCATCTGATATTGAAGTTTGCTTTAACTCCGTTTGTACATTCATACCTACCCCCCGTAACTCATTGGCTATCTTTAAGATATTTTGAGCAGTCAGGGTTGGTAAATAATAAGTAGGAACTTCCAGATCTTTTGGTATCAGATTCCAGTTTTCCAGAAATAGTTTGGTGGTAACATTTCCTGGGGCAAATCCTGTTGCAGGGAAATTCTCAATACCAAAAATTTCAGATAGACCGTTGTATCTCCCGCCACCAAAAAGAGACCTATTATTATCTGAATTAAGGTCAAACACCTCAAAAATCATGCCGTCATAATAGTCAAAACCCCTTATAATACTTGGCTTAAATTCAACGTAATCTGCATACCCAAGCTTTTTTAGTTCGGTCACAAAATATTTAATTTCACCATTGTCTAGATTTGAAATATCGCCATTCAAGTAATTTATGAGGCCTTCGATTTGTGCGGCATCTAGATTCTGTTTTTCAAGTAAACTTTTCGTTTCCTTTGTCCCAATCTTGTCAAACTTATCCATAGCCCTTGCCACTTCCAACTTGTTGTCTTGAATTTGCAGTTTTGAAAAGAGACTCTCGACCAAATTTCTGCTATTGAAATACAGTTTAAAAGAATTTTTTGGGGCGTCAAAGGCCAGCATGATTTCCACAGCTAAGGAAAGTACCTCAAGGTCCGCCTCCAATGAATCCTCCCCAAATATATCTGCATTTAATTGCCAAAACTCTCTGGTCCTGCCCTTTTGTGGGGCCTCATTTCTGTAAAACGGCGCAATACTAAAAAGCCTGATTGGTTTAGAGGTTTCTTTGTAGATTGAAGCCACCATTCTAGTCACAGAAGGAGTCATCTCCGGCCTTAAAGCCAAGTTTCTACCTGCCCTGTCTTCTAGAGTGAATAATTCCTCCGCTACCTCACCCGATTTAGCCTTGTATAGGTTGGCAGGATCGAGTAGGGGAGTTAAGTATTCTTTGTAACCAAATTTCAAACAGACTTTCCTCCAGGTGTCGAAGATATATTTTTGCATCAAGAACTCATCCGGTAGCCAGTCGGATGTACCTTTATATGGTTGGGTTGTTAGTTTTTCTTTTTTCATATCTTGTAAATCCTACCAAATTTATCCTCCAAATACTCAATTAAGTACTTTGAATTCAATTTTTCTCCTGTAGCTTTTTCACATATTTCCCCTGCAGTAAGAACTTTTCCATACTGTTGAACATTTTTCTCTAACCAAGTTCTAATTTTTGTGTAATCACCCTCTTGTAATTGCTTGTTAATACCAATTATGTCTTTGTTCATTTTGTTCATCAATTGTGCAGCGTATATATTCCCAATACTGTAGCTGGGGAAATACCCAAAAAGCCCATACGACCAGTGTACGTCTTGCAGTACCCCCAATGCATCGTTTGGTGGAGTTATTCCGAGGTATTCTTGCATCTTACTGTTCCAAATCTCCGGCAGATCCTTAACCCTTACCTTTCCTTTGATCAAGTCCCTTTCAATTTCAAACCGTAGGATTATGTGCAAGTTGTAGGTTATCTCATCCGCGTCCACACGGATGAAACCAGGCTCCACTATATTTATGGCACTAATGAATTTTTCCTTTTCACCTAGTGAGATAACCTTTGGAAAGGCCCTCACCAATCTGGGGTATTGGTAATTCCAGAAATATTTACTTCTACCAATGGGGTTTTCCCACATTCTAGCCATTGCCTCGTGCATAGCATAGGATGTTTCCTCGCTTAAAATGGTCATATCTAATGCCTTGTCTATGTTTTGCTCATACATACCGTGACCAGATTCGTGGATGGTAGATAAGATTGAATCGGGCAAGTTACCTTCGTCCACTCTAGTTGTTATTCGTACGTCACTGGAAGTGCCAAATTCTGTTGTGAAGGGGTGGGGAGCAATGTCTAATCTACCAGAATCAAAGCTATAACCCGAATCCTCAGCAAGTTCTTTACCGAACTCAAGCTGCTTTTGAGTGTTAAATTTTCTTTTCAGTATTTCGCCATCAATCGTTATATTCGAGTTCAAGACTTTTTGAAGAAAACTCACAGTAAAGTCTCTTAATGGACTAAGTATCTTTTCTACTTGTTTCTCAGTTAAGCCCTGTTCGAATTTATCTAGGAGTGCATCATAAGGCGAGTCCTCGTATCCTAAAAGCCCCGCCTCCTCAATTGCCAGGTCTACGAGCTTTTTAAGAAATGGCTCAAAGATTGAGAAATCTGACTTTTCTTTCGCCTCTTTCCAGGCCTCAAAGCCCTTTGATTTTGCTTCAGATTCCCTTTCAACAAAATCTTTTAAGAGTTTTGTAGCCTTTTCGTAAGCTCTTAGCGATTCCCTGACTAATACCCTGTCATACAACGTGAATTTTGCAGGATTTTCTTTTATTTCTTTATCTAACGATTTCACAACTTCCCCAAACTGATCTGAAGCAACCTTTTGATGTGTAATAGAAGATATTAGTGCTAGTTGGTAACTCCTGCCTTCCGCCGCATTTTTGGGCATGTTTACGTTTTGATCCCAATCCAAAACTTCACCTATACCTTTTAACATTGTGGCTTCTTTTGAAAGCTCTATTAATTTTTGTATTTTTTTATTTTTACTAAATTTCATACTTATTTTGGTAAAATAGCCCTGTGCGAAGCGAGTACTCAAAGTCATTTCGACTCTCTCGCTTCGCACACCGTTGTCGTTGTCATCACCAAGTGCCTCTTGGTTTTGATCTTTGCTTAACTAACGCCCGAAAACTCTTTTCCATTTGGCAAATGTGACACGCCTTACCCTTGAGCTTCCTGTGATCTCCTTTTTCACATTTTTCAAGCTCTTTTACTGGATCGTGAACATGCCTTTCTACCTGCTCGGGTGTTATTTCCCGTCCACAGTAGGGACAATTTCCCAAAAATCTCGTCATCACTATTTGCTCCTTTTAAGGTGCGTTGTATCCTCGCAGTCCGATAAACTTACTATCAGGCAACTGCACTGCAAGGAACAACGACTTTTTGTTAGTTGTTTCTAGCGCAATTGCAAGCTAGTTTTTCGCGACTTTTAGCCGCGAGGACCACGGGGACCACAGGGGTTTCCATGTGGGCCTTTCTTCGGACCTTCGCTGCGCCAAGGTCCATCCCAGGGGCCGAAGCCTCGAGGACCGAAACCATGAGGACCAAACATGATTATTACCTCCTTTCTTTAGGTTCTTCCTCCATACGGAGCGAAGTCAGATTCTCCATTTAGAGCGATAAATTTTCGTTGGAAAAAGTAAAGCTCGGAACCTGATTCCGAGCGTTTATGTGTTTTAAGGGTTAAAAAATAAACATCCAAGATCAGGCATCGAGCACAAAGGCTTTATGATACCTGAACCAACCATTTTCGGTTGTGAATGCAATACTTTTTATCATTACAATAAAATAAATATCATGGGGTGAGGGATGTTGTCAAGGGTTTATGGGGTCAGACCCGTACGGGTCTGACCCCCGATAGTATTCCATCTGGTGTAAGGAATTTGGAACCACTTCCCCTTGCAGTAAAGTTATGCTGTAGGGCGTTTTTCTTTGGTAGAAATCAATATTGTGTGTGTTAATATATACCCATGGAAATAACTTACATTGGTCATGCGTGCTTTAGAATAAAGGGAAAAGACACCACTGTTGTTATTGATCCCTATGACCCTACAAAAGTTGGATTCAAACTTCCAAAGCTGGGTGCTGACATAGTTTTAACCACCCACGATCACGATGACCATGGATACGTCAAAGGTGTAAGTGATTATAAACTCCACATCAAAACTCCTGGCGAATACGAAATGGCCGGAACTTATATTTCTGGTTTTTCCACAAAACATGACACAAAAAATGGAGTGGATAGGGGAGACAATACAATATACTTTATCGAAATTGATGGGTTTAATTTATTACATTTGGGGGATCTGGGACATGAACTTTCAAAGGAAACTATGGAACGGCTACCCGACATAGATATACTTATGATACCTGTTGGAGGTACCTACACAATTAACGCAAACACTGCCACTAAAGTAATTTCCTCCATTGAGCCTAAAGCGGTTATACCTATGCATTACCAAACAGAAGACCTAAAATTGTCCAAGAAATTGGATGGAATTAAAGTTTTCTTGGAGGCAATGGGTGAAGAAAATGGTATAAAGGAAGTGGAGAGCCTTAAGGTTTCAAGAGACATCGATCTGCCCAGTGAAGAAATGGGCGTTTTTGTACTAAAGCCCAAACATTAGGATCTAAAATATAGATGCCAAAAGAAACGATTGATAAAAGTTTGGTGCCCCCACATAACTTAGAAGCCGAGCAGTCTGTACTTGGTGCCTTGTTGTTGGACAAGGACGCAATAGTAAAGGTTGTGGAATTTCTAAAGGAGCATCATTTTTATAAAACAGCACACGCCAAAATATATGAGGCAATATTAAATTTGTTTGAAAAAAGAGAGCCCGCAGACATGATTACAGTAAAAACTGAGCTTAAGGATATGGGGGAGCTTGATAAAGTGGGTGGGGTATCTTATCTTACAGAACTTGTAAACTTTGTTCCTACGGCAGCCAACGTGGAACATTACGCCAAAATTATCAGAAACGATGCAGTCAGAAGAGCAGTACTTACAGCGTCGGGTTCTATAGGGGAATTAGTATTCAACGAAATTGATGTTGACAAGCTTTTAGATGAAGTAGAGCAAGTAATTTACTCAGTATCTCAGGACAAGATTCATCAGGACTTTACACCCATTAAAGAAACTTTGGAAGTTACATTTGAGAGGTTGGATGAGCTAAGTAAAACAAAGGGTGCCTTAAGGGGTGTTCCCACTGGTTTTAAAACTTTGGATAGAATGCTTTCTGGATTACAAGGTGAGGATCTAATTATTCTAGCTGCCAGACCCTCGGTTGGTAAAACTTCTCTTGCAATAAATATTGCACAACATGCGGCAGTGGAACATGGTATCGGAGTTGCGCTATTTTCTTTGGAGATGGGCAGAGAGTCCATTGTAGATAGAATGATCTCATCGCAGGGAGATATTGAGAACTGGAGGATAACTACAGGAAACTTGCAGCCAGATGATTTTGAGAAATATGGAATTGCGGCAGGCGAACTTTCTGAAGCCCCAATTTATATAGATGACACTCCAGGCCAGAGTGTTTTGGAAATGAGGACCAAGGCTAGGAGATTAATAATGGATAAAGATATTGATTTAATAATTGTGGACTATCTTCAGTTGGTGCGTGGGCGTAGACAAGAGAGTAGGGTGCAAGAAGTGTCGGAAATCTCCCAGTCTTTAAAGAACTTAGCTAGAGAATTAAAGGTGCCAGTTTTGGCGGTATCACAGCTTTCCCGTGCTGTGGAGCAAAGAGGAGGGGAGAAGCGCCCCCAGCTTTCCGACCTTAGAGACTCAGGGTCAATTGAGCAGGATGCAGACATAGTTATGTTTTTATATAGACCGGATGATGAGGATAGGGAGCACGCAAAATTAATTATTGCAAAGCACAGAAATGGCCCCACAGGGCAACTAGATCTTTACTTCAAATCTGACAGAACCCAGTTTTTTGAGATGGAGACAAAAAGAGAGGGAGATGAATGAATATGCTACAATACCCGTAAAGATATATTCTAATTGAAATCAAAAAGGAGCTAATATGGAAGCTAATACGGGATTCGTATGGGCGTACTATATTCGGTATAAAGGTGATTGTTTGGGAGTGACAGTTCTAAGAAAGGATGTAGAAAACCTATTTGTGCCCGAGGACTGGAGAGTATCAAGCTGGAAAGAGCATATAGAAAAGAAACTCAGGATTGTCTATTCTGATGAACCAGAGTTTGAAGAACTCGGTTTCAAGATAATTAAAGGTTGAAAGGAGATAAATATGGATTTTAAATGGGTGTACTACGTTTCGGATCGGGAGGATCATTGGGGAGTGTTAGTTCTAGAAGAGCACGTGGAAAAACTAACTGTCCCAGAAGGTTGGAGGATTTCAAGCGAGGAAGAATATAGAGAAATGCAACTCTGCCCGACCTTTTTTAATAGTCCAGGTTTTGAAGAGCTCGGTTTTAAGATCAGGGACTGAAAAGGAGTAATTGTTGTATATCAAAGAAAAACGGTACGTTTGTCCAAGACTACCGTTTTTTTCTTTATTTCTTATTGATGCCGTGGGTGGGAGAACGCGAAACTGCGTTTCTAATTGGTGCCGTGGGTGGGAGAACGCGCTCCTTCGGCAAGCTCAGGATCGCTACCTTTCCTCGCTACGCTCGTAAAGTATGAACCTGCTTGAGTACAAGCGGCCCAACCCCTAACCACAACATCAACAAAAAATATTGCCTAAAGGCAATATTCTTTATTGGTGCCGTGGGTGGGAGTCGAACCCACACGGGCTTGTTAGCCCAGTGGTTTTTGAGACCACCGCGTATGCCATTCCGCCACCACGGCCAATACCCCGATATTTTAACACATCTGATATAATCCCCTCATGCTTGCGAGTAGCCTCAAAACAGGAACGATATTTAAGGAAGGTGGTAATCCCTTTGTAGTGGAAAAATATGAGCATACCAAAACTGCTAGAGGCGGTGCCACAATCAAAATTAAAGCCCGCAACTTACTATCCGGACAAATCTCTGAAAAAAGATATCAAAGTAGTGCCAAAGTAGAAGACGCAGATGTTTTTAGAAAAAACGTCCAGTATCTCTATAAAGACGATGGTAAATACATCTTTATGGACCCTAAAACATATGAGCAGCTTCCAATCAAAATTGGAAAAGAGTCAAAATTTCTGGCAGAAGGCGCATCTGTACTGGCCTTGTACTTCGAAGGAAAGCCAATGCTTATTGAGCTTCCAAACACCCTGATTTTTAAGGTGATAAATACTACCCCAGGGTACAAGGGCAACACAGTGTCAAACGTAATGAAAGACGCTACAATAGACACAGGTGCTCAAATTAAAGTCCCTACTTTTATAAAGGTGGGAGATAAAATCAAAATAAACACCAAAAGTGGGGAATACGTATCTAAAGCCTAAATGCAGATAACAGAACTAATTACAATCAAAACATTCACCTTCCACACAGTGTATTTATTTATATTTTTGGGATTTTTACTATCCTTGTTTATTTGTTGGTTCGAAGGAAGAGGGGATGGGTTTGATCTAGAAAGAATATTTGACCTCTTTTTTATAAACCTGTTCGTTTGGATCGCAATGATTTCTCTAGCAGCGTATTTCAGTCGTTTTTATCACAGATACTCAGACGTTCGTTATATTTCCTTTTGCGTATATTCCTTCCTAGGACTTTTACTGGTATCAATTGTATTTGCATCTAAGTTTTGGCACTGGTCTATATATAGACTGCTGGACATATTTTCATTTGTTGTTTTAATTTCAATTTCTCTAACTCTATTGGGATTTGGGTTAATATATCAGGATTTAGGCCAAATCTACAGGGCCATTGGCGTAGGTTTCTATTTTATAATAGCCCATAACGTGCGTATAAGAATTCCCTCGGGATTAACTTTTGCACTATCAGCGTTGTTTTTACTGTCAATCAGCCCCATAAGATTTCATTTGATATTTTATATTTTTGCACTTACAATTGTTTCACTAGTCTTGTACAAAAGATACAAGCTAGGGTTTAAATTTACTTTAAAAACAAGGAAAAATATGCTAGACAAAACCTTTTTAGATTCCCAAAAAGAAAAATTAATGCAAAAGAAGAAGAGATTAGAAGAGGAGTTAATTGAGATAGAGCAAGAAGACCCCTATTTGCAGGAGGGAAGGGACGTTGGTAACGCAGAAGCAATGGACGAAGCTCTTTTGGAAGATAGGGCTAAGGTAGAATTAGAGGTCCAGAAAGCCAACATATTGGAAATGAAAAAGCAAATTGGTAAAGCCTTAAAAAGAATGGACAATGGGGAATATGGAACGTGTGAAATTACAGGCGAGCCAATCGACAAAGCACGTCTGGAAGCATATCCCGAAGCCACCACCACATATGAAGCTTCTAGGCATGACTCAGCAGTTTAATTGCAACCCCCCTTCTTTGCCCTTTGTTGTTGCACTGGTTGTTTTCTTTACATTTTATGTCCTGTATACTCAGGAAAGAATAGTCTCCAAAGTTGGTGCGGTGCTAGTTTTGCTTGGAGGTGTTGGAAATTTTTATCAGTTCTTTTCGACAGGGTGCGTTTTAGATAACATAGCCTTTTTGGAAATATTGTACTTTAATGTATTTGATGTTGTGATTAGTTGTGGCCTGATTGCTGTAGCCATAGGTTTAATAAATGAAAAAAATATTGCTAATTGAAGACGAAACAAATATCCGTGCCATGTACGCGGAGGTTTTGAGGGAAGATAAATTTGAGGTTATAGAGGTAGCGGAGGGCATGAGCGGGTGGAGAGTTGCTCAAGAAAAAGATTGGGACTTATTATTGTTGGATATAATGCTTCCTACTATGGATGGCATAGAACTACTCCGCAAAATAAAGGGGCGCGAGGATTTGAAATTAAAGCCGGTGGTTGTAGTTAGTAATCTGGGCGATGAAAACGTGAAAAAAACGTGTATGGAACTAGGTGCAAAGGATTTTTTAGTGAAGTCCGATATTAAACCAGAAGACGTTTTACTAACAGTCAAAAAGTATGTCTCTAATAAAAAAGAACAAGCCTCAGACCTGGTTGTGCAAACAGATTATGTTTGAGGATGATTTCCTCATCATCATTGATAAGCCTCAAGGTGTGGTTGTAAATAGATCTGAAACCTCGCCAAAGGATACACTCCAGGATTTTATAGAGGAAAAGTATCCTAAGACTTTTTTGGGCGAGTCCGAGTTTGCACAAAGGTCAGGTATTGTTCATCGTTTGGATAAGGATACATCAGGGGTAATAATAGGTACAAAAACAGAGGAAGCCTTTAATCATATAAAAAAACAATTTCAAAATAGAGAAGTAAAAAAGGAATACCTAGCTGTAGTAATAGGGGAGTTTACAGATGCTAAGGTTAGAGTGGAAGCTCCTATAAAAAGAAGCCCTAAAAACAGATTAAAAATGGGTATTGATCCGAGTGGTAGGGAGGCTGTAACAAACATTGAGCTAGAGAAAAATTTTGAAAAAGAAGGCGAGAAATTTACACTTTTAAGGGTTTATCCAGAGACGGGGAGGACACATCAGATTAGAGTTCACCTAGCAGCACTCAAATTTCCTATAGTTGGAGATAAAATTTACTCAACATCTAATAATATGGCTCAGTTGAGCGGTATTTTCGATAGACTAATGTTGCATTCTAAGGCTATTTCCTTCGTTCATCCTGACAAAAAAGAGCCTGTAAATTTTGAAGCCCCCATACCCAAAGAATTTTCTGAGTTATAGGGGCCTCTGTTTATTCCAACTGGGTTTCTCTCTCCAATTTCTTCTTTTTATTTGGTTCCACCCAAAAACTATTCATGTACGTTTCGTTGTCTGTTGCGCCAATGCATATAGGACACCAGTCTGAAGTCGAGTGCATTGGTACTTTCTTACTGAATGAGTGGAAGCTACATATAGGGATGCCGCAGTCTACACACTCGCCAGTTGCGTCCGACTCACATCTACACTTTATTGTCTCGTCTTTTTCTGACATCTCTTCCTCCTTTTATGTGAGATTAGAATTATTATGGTTATTGCTATTATACCAAAAAATACCCAAAACCTTGAAAATGACTGACTTAACATATAATATGTAAATACATGCCCAGGAAGTCTGCCCGAAAAAAAGCTATACAAAAGAAGATAAAACGCGTACTTTACGCGTTTTCTGCTTTTGTCATAAGTAGTTTATTTTTGGGTGGATTTTTCATTTACAAAAATCTAACCAGAGGCTATTCAGCGGCCTTTTCCTCCAGCAGCATCACGCCATTAAATGAATCCTTGTATTCCGTTGCTTTTGTCACAGTAGATGATTTTGAAAATGAAACCCAGCTTATAAAAAGAATAAATTTTGTACTTGTAGACGTGGAAAATTCTAAAATTGTTAACTACGAGATCTCTCCCTTTTATGAGCTCGATATGCCCGGAGTTTATGGGGTTGAACCCCTTTCCAACATGTTGGCTCTCTGTGGCCTAAGCGCCAAAAACACACCCGAGGACTGTTTTGATTTGGCCAACAGTTCTATTAGTAAGTTTTTTGGATTTCCCGTAGATAGGTATGTTTTTGTACAGGCAAACAAAAGGTATATTTTTGAAGATCTGTTAGATGGAGAGTTAGACTTTTTGGGTAAGGATATAAACTTTACTGCCCTGAATTCTACTTTGAAAACAAACTTCAAGTTAGTGGAAATTTTCGAACTATATAAATTTTCCCAATCCCTGCCTGATGATAGAACACTAAGAGTGGAGTTGGGTGAAACTTATTACCAAAGGCCTAACTTGCTTGACGAAGAACTACAGGATTTGACATTTAGTCTGGAAATATCAAATGAGAATAAGAGCATTGCGGTACTAAATGCCACAGACACCTCTGGCGTGGCTAATGTTGGTGCGCGTCTTCTACGAAATATGGGGGGTAGGGTAGTAGCGGTTGACAATTCTGCTAGTAGATTAGATAAAAGTATATTAATAACCAATAACCCGGAGTCCCATACGGCACAGTTTATGCAAGAATTTTTTAACATTTCCCAAGTTTTATCTATTGAGGAAGCAACCTCGTTTACAGATTCCGAAATTGTACGATCAGACATCACAGTGCTTATTGGCCTTGACTTTGCAAATTCGATATAAGATAATTACCCTACGTTGTCTCTCTCCTTTCTAAACACCCGCTCCTAATAAGGGCGGGTGTGACGTGTTTTATGGGAGTTTTATATACAATTTTATTAGTAATAGGAGGCGCGTTTCTTATTTTTATTGCTGTCAGGCGCTTCTTTTCTGTTGCAAGTCAGCCCACACTAGGCCCATCAGGAGTAGAGATATTGGAAATAAAGATCCTCAGAAGCGGTGACGAAGAGACTGATTTTAAAATTTCTGCATTGGCTGCCGAACAACTGTTTGCCTCTCTACATGGGTTATTAAGAGAAGACAAACATATGCAAGAATACTTCTCCCTTGAGATGGTTTCTGATAGTGAAAAGGGATTAAGGTTTATGATTGTTGTCCCTAGAGAGATGGTTAAATTTGTGGAGGGGCAAGTGTACGCACAGTACCCCAAATCTCAAATTAATGTTATTGAAGATTATGCTGCTAAGTTGGATTTTTCCGACCAGGCCTTTGAGATTGCCACTCTGAAAACTACCAAGGAGGACTTTTTCCCCATCAAGTCTTTTAGGGATTTTGAAGTTGACCCCATGTCTGCCACAACAACCGTTCTTTCCCAAGCAGGGGCGGACGAGACAATTGCCCTACAATACCTATTTAGGCCCGTTGGGGACACATGGCAGGGTCCAGGACATGGCTATGTAGAGCAAGTTAGAGAAGGAACATATATAGAAGGTGGCCCATCTTTTAAAGACAATCTTATTAAAGGAGCGGCCGGACAGGCCATTGGAATAGCAGCTGGGGTAGCCACAGGGTTATTTAAATCCCATGACCCAAATAAGATAGAGGTACCTATCAAAAAACCAGAAATTATCAAACTCACTCAACAACAGGAGCTTCAAATCAGTTCTGTGGAAGATAAATTAGCAAAAATGGGCTACGAGGTAGAAATTCGTATTTTATCTGCTGCTCCTAATATACAGAAAGCAGAGGAAAAGTTGCGTTTAGTTACAGCCTCCCTTCAGCAATTTTCCGTTACTGGTTTAAATACCTTTGCTACAAACGTGGCTGTTAACAAAAATTCATACCTGGAAAAGTTTAAAAGTCGACTTTTTGAACCAGATAATTCCTTTATATTAAATACCGAAGAGCTTGCTAGTGTGTTTCATCTACCTTCGGGTGCTATAGACACTCCAAATATTTCTTGGGTATATTCGCGTAAGACAGAGCCCCCATCAAACCTACCAAAGGATGATTGTGTATATATTGGTGAGACAGTTTTTAGAAGTAAAAAGGTGAAATTTGGGCTTTCTGAAGGCGATGATAGGATTCGTCACATGTACGTTATTGGAAAGTCTGGTACGGGTAAGTCAACACTATTTAGCTCCATGATTTCCCAAGATATTGCTAAGGGGTATGGGGTAGGGATGTTAGATCCTCATGGAGAGACAATTGAGTCGGTTTTGCAGACAATTCCAGACAATAGAGTGGATGATGTTATTTATGTAGACCCCTCAGATACAGAGAAACCTTTAGGAATAAATTTGATGCAAATTGACGACCCTTCTCAAAAAAACCTCCTTGCATCAGGTCTTGTAGCGGCTATTAAACAGCACTTTGACTTCTCCTGGGGACCAAGACTTGAATATTTACTTAACTATTCTATTCTAACCTTGCTAGATGTTCCTGGTACCACAATGCTTGGTATAACAAGACTTTTAGAGGACCCCAATTACCAGAAGTTTATTTTACACCATGTTAAAGACCCAGTTGTGAAGAGGTTTTGGGAAAAGGAGTACAAGGAGTTTAAAGGAAACCAAAGATTAGTAACGGAGGCGATCGCCCCTATTCAAAACAAGGTAAATAGGTTTTTAGCTTCAAGCACAATAAGAAATGTTTTAGGGCAGGGGAGATCAACACTAGATATTTGGGATGCCATGAATAACAAAAAAATACTATTAATAAACCTTTCAAAAGGTAAAATCGGCCAGGATAATGCTAACCTGTTGGGAGCACTTTTAGTCTCAAGAATCCAGTTTTACGCGCTCCAACGTGCTCATATCCCCCACAACGACAGAAGCCCTTTCTACTTGTATGTAGACGAGTTTCAAAACTTTGCTACAGGATCCTTTGAAGAAATATTATCCGAGTCTAGAAAGTATAAGTTGGGATTGTATCTAACCCACCAGTTTACTGCCCAGCTTCCAGAACAGCTCCTTAAAGCAGTTTACGGGAACGTTGGAACCATTGCCGCCTTTAGCTTGGGAGCTCCGGACGCGCGTGCTCTGGCCAGTGAATTTGCCCCTTACTTTGATGATGAGGACATTATTTCCCTTAGAAGGTTTGAGATATATATAAAGATGATGATTAATGGTATGACGTCTTTGCCTTTCTCAGGAAAGATTTTACTGCCATGGGTTGAAGAAGAAGCTATTGTGCCAAAAACAGATAATGTGGAAAAAGTGAAGCAACTTAGCAGGGATAAGTATGGTGTGGACAGAGAGTATGTTGAGGGCAAGATTGCCAAGTGGATTGAAACGGATTTTGATAAGGGGATGGCTATTGCCCTTGAAAATAGACGAAAAAATAAGGAGAATAATATAAAATGAGCGACAAAGATCTGATTAAACAACTAGAAAAGAAGATTAAAGATCTTGAGGCGGAGGTGGAGAAATACAAGGGTAGCACTAAACCCAAAATTGACTATTCCGATGTAGACGGTGTGGTAGGCACATTTGATGGGTTTAATATGGTTACTGCTGAAGGGAAAGAGTACGAGATTCCGGCAAATTATGCTGCTAAATCCAAGCTAGTGTACGGAGATGCTTTAAAGTTAGTGGAGGAAGATGGTAAGAAGCTTTTTAAACACATAAACAAAGTGAAAAGGAAGAAAACAGATGGGATACTAACCAAAAAGGAAGGAGATTGGTATGCCCTTACGGATAGTGGTTCATACAGAGTTTCAGATACAGCAGCCGATTTTCAAAAAGCACAACTTAATAGCCAAGCAACTGTGCTGCTTCCCGAGGAGAATTTGGGTGCCCCCTTTGCAACTCTAGATGAAGTGGAGGGGTTTTCTCAGAGTAGAAAAGAAGAAGAGAAAAAAACAACTCCAAGAATAAATCGTACACCACCCGACAGGCGTCCGCCCGCTAAGTTCACGCCTAAGATTTCAGAGGATAAGGGTGTTGGAAAAAGTAAAGCAGAGATTGAAGATGACGATTTGTTTTAGTCTTCCTTCGGATCCATCCCGGCAATTCTCACATAAGGCTTCTCGTGTTGTTTCTCGCCTTTAAAGATAGGTTGAGTACATTTTATTATCACTGTTATTTCCTTTGATTCGTCATTGAATTTTACGAAACAGGTTTCACAATTATTTCCGGATTGTTTTGCTTTATAAAGTTTTCTGGCTATGTCGTTTCCAATAGTAATAAGTTTTGATTTTTCTTTCCAAATTGAAGTTGTGGCACTTCCCACTTTCATTGGCAGATCTTCCCCTGGGGCAAATTCTAACTTGGATTTACACTCAAGTGGAAGAGTCACTTGTATACATTTTCCGGGTTCCTTTAGTAAAGATTTGGGATTTATGTGGTTTCCATTTACTTTGATATTTTTGGAGGCTAGCTCATAATTTTTTTTGGCAACGGAGTTTATTGGATCGACGTTTAAGACTTCTTTGAAAAGTTTTTTTGCGGCAGCATATTTATTTGTATGCATATATGCTCTCCCCAGTCTGATTTTCGCATCTTTGTCGTCTGTATTTTTATCTAGGATTTCTTGATTGATCTCAATAGCCTCGGGCCAATTTTGTTTTAGTGCTGCGTTAACTGCCTTTTTACTGAGGACAGAAACATTAATTCGCATGCGTCACAGATTAACAAAATTCCGCCATTTGTCAACTAAGTGTGTGGTGGAGTGGGGGAGGATGTCAGAACCGAATTAGCAATAAGGTATACTACGCTTACATGACACTAAAACGTGAAGTTGAGTTAGAAATCAAGAAACTAGAAGAGATAAAGCCGCTATTGGCCAAATTTTTCAATAAAAGAGTATATGGTGAATGGCAACTAAAAAAGGAAGAGGTTAGACTTGTTGATGAAGTAGGTTTTGGATTGACTGGAGTTCCAATCTACGGTCCAGAAATACAGCAAAGAATCCCACATATAGATATCGCTGTTGTTGAGAAAGCCTACAAAGGCCCTCGATCTAAAGTCCAGAAGCATCCGATTAAAATACTTTTTCCACGAGACCCAAAAACAGGTAATTACTACAAGGAAACTATTTATAAGGAAGATAAGCTAGATGTTGATGATATTCTGAAAGGAAAGGCCAAATTCTTCGATTTACCGGCTATTGAAGTTTTTCTTTCAAACAAAATAGCTACATTAGTTCCAGAGCCAGTTGCCCATGTGGAATATTTTGCTACTGACACAATTTTGTTTTATAGCCTAGATCAGGTTGGTGAAAATAAACTTAAGGAGTGGTTTATAAAACTACTGATGATTAGAGAGGTAGCGAAAGTTAGAAAGATGAACGATGTGTATGAAATGGCAGAAAAGATGGTTGGTTTGAGTAGGGCTAGGTGGAGAAACAACGGGTGGGTTTGGTTGAACAAAGACAGTTATGAAACTGTGGGGGAAAGAGTCAAATTTCAAAACTAGTTTTTTTTTGGGGGGGGGGGTTGGAGCTGTCCTGTGTATAATTACAACATGTCAAAATTTGTTATTTTTGCAAACGCCAGAAGTGGAAGCACATCTTTAGCAAAAACATTGTCCGCAAGCAAGGATGTGAAGATGGCTTTGGAACCCTTTCACCCAAAATATTCTGAATGGAATCCCGACGAGCGGAACTACAGTGAATATATCGTAGACGAAGGTACTATGGATAAAGCCCTAGATGAGATACTTTCCAAACATACAGCACTAAAGGTACTTAAGTACCAATTCCCAAAGAAAATATATTTCCATATGCTAAAAAGAGATGATTTGAAAATTATAAATCTGGCAAGAAAAGGTTATATCCAGGGGGCAGTTTCGGTGTTGGTTGCAGAGCAAACAACAGTGTGGCAGAAAGAAGAAACAGGGAAAAGCAGCTCAAAAATTTATGAGAATTTAAAACCCATCGATATGACGAGAATTAGAGAAATGGTAGATTATGGGAAGAGTTTGAACAGGACGTATGGCACGTTTCTCAAAGAAAATAGAAAGGGAGATTACATAAATCTATTCTACGAGAGTCTATTTTCAAAAACCGAGAAGGAAAATATTTCCACCATTAAAGATATTTGTGCCTTTTTAGAAATCAGTCTTCCTCCAAAGGCAGTTATTAACAAATATATGACGCCATCAAAATCTAAAATCAATTTTGAAGGGCTATATAAAAATATCCCTAACTATAAAGAGATTGAAGAGGAGTTTGGAGAAATATCCTAGTCTACAATTTAGATTCTTCTAAATTAAGGTAGTATACTTGGTGTATGTCGGGACATTCCAAGTGGCACAATATAAAACGCAAAAAAGAAGCCACTGACGCCAAAAAAAGCAAAATATTTTCCAAAATCAGTCGTCTAATTACCATTGCCGCAAAACAGGGTGGGGGAGACCCAGACGCCAATCCCAACCTCAGACTTGCAATTCAAAAAGCAAAAGAAACGAACATGCCAAAAGACAACATTTCAAAGGCAATAAAGAAAGGTACGGGCGAATTAGGAGACCAATCATTTGAAGAAGTTACTTATGAGGGCTATGGCCCCGGTGGAGGTGCCCTAATGATTTATTGCTTAACAGATAATAAAAACAGAACTGTGTCCGAACTTCGTAATATATTAGACAAAAATGGAGGTAATCTGAGCACGCAGGGCAGTACTTCCTATATTTTTGACCCTAAAACGTATGAACCCACCTTTTTTACACTAGTAAGTTCCTCTGAAGAAACCAGAGTAGAAAGGCTTTTGGATACGCTTGAGGATCATGACGATGTCCAAGAGGTTTACCACAACTATGATAATTCTGGGAATTGACCCTGGCACAGCCAGCATGGGTTGGGGGGTTATAAAGATAAAACCAAAAGAAACTCCCATACTAAGAGACCATGGAGTTGTAAAAACCAAGCCAGACCTTGTGATGCCCAAACGCCTGCAAGTTTTGTATACTGGAATAAATGATGTTGCCAAAGAACACTCTCCGGATATTTTTGTAATTGAGAAATTGTTTTTTAACACTAATGCTAAGACTGCGATGACCGTTGGTCAGGCTAGGGGAGTGTCTATGCTAGTAGCTGCCCATAATGACACTGAAGTAGTAGAATATACAGCACTTCAGGTTAAAAAGTCTTTGGCGGGCTACGGCAGAGCATCAAAAAAGGAAATGCAGGAGGCGGTTAAAGAAATTTTGGGCTTGAGCATGCCAATAAAGCCCGATGATGCAAATGATGGTATAGCAATGGCTTTGCACCATCACTACTTAATAAACGAATGAAATTTAAACTATCAAAAAAACAAATATTTGGTCTACAAGGCGCCCTTCTCGCCTTAACTGGTTATCTAACATCTCTTTATTTGCCAGAAAGTTACATTTTAGGTTGTTTTCTGTTTTTGGTTTTGAGTGTAAGTGCAAGTATAATTATCCATTTGGAAAATGTGAGCTTTAAAAATATTGTACCCCTGACAACCCTTCCCTTCTCTATGCTTTTGGGAATGTATTTCTTTTTACAATTCTTTCCAAACTTCACACTGGTGTTCAAGTGGGCGGGTATAGTTGCTTCAGCTGTTGCCTTTTATATCATTGCTTTGACAAATAACATCTTCTTGGTGGTGGAGGATAGAGGGGAAACAATACCTCTGTACAGAGTTGCCCAGACCTGGAGTAAGATAATCCTCATTACGGTGGCGATTCCACTTTTGTCTGGGATTTTTAAATTACCATTAAATACTTTTATTCAAGGTTTGTTCGCCGGGATAATATCTGTGTTTTTTATAATGTATGTTTTCTGGAATTCAAAACATGACTCCGATGTTAAAAACTGTGGAGTGGGGGAGCTTACCACCCTTCTTGGGTTTTCCTTCTTTACCATTTACTCTACTAACCTGGCGGTTTCATTTATACCTACAGAATCCTTTCTAAGAGCGCTGTTCATATCATCAGTGCTAATGTTTAGTATAGCGGTGGTGGACGGACACATAAAAAATAAATTAAATAAGAAACTTGTCACGGAAAACATATTAATTGTCCTATTTTTTCTTCTACTTTTGGTTTTCTTTAAAGCATAAAACAGGTGCGACGTAGAAGGGTGGGGGAGTAATACCATAATCTGCGTTTGGGTTTATTATCATCCTATAGGGTACAGTGCTAGACCTCGACGAACCCCTGTCATAGTTTGTCATGGGGACGTTTGTCATAATTCTCGAACAAAACCCAAATGATTATTGCTTATTTTGTACTCATTTACTTGGAGACCTTATAGTCACAGGCTCTGTAGAAGTGTCACGCGTTCGGGGGGAGGAGTAGTGTGGACAACCCGGGCAAGGAGTGAAATTAAATAAAATTAAATTCAAAAATCAAAATTAAATGTTCCGAAATATAATTTAATATAATTTATTTTTAGGGAATAAATTTAATAATTCTTATTTAATTCTTTTGTCAAATTTACCCCACACCCTATCTGGTCTGAATATGTATGTCTTTTTTATAACAGCAGTTAAATCCCACTCATAAGGTCGTTAAACATACATTATACGACGTGATGCCTCACGCACTTTGTCAACTTCCCCGCCGGGGGTTTTACAATTGAAATAGAGTCTTCATAAATTCGGACATTATTTCTAATTATTTATTAATAATTTTTTAGAGCCCCCGATTCCCCACTCTATTTATTTTGCATATCCCACACATTTCGGATCCTATCCCCGCACAACGTCGCAATTTGATATAATTAGATTAGGTTCAGGTGTATTTAGGCCTATTATTTGCTTTAGGTACAACGAAAACGCCTAGAATCAATTTTAAGGAATCTTTGTGTGAAAATTGATGAATATATCACAAAATATCTGGAGTTCTGTGAGATAGACAAAAATCTGTCTCAGAACACCATAAAAATGTACCACTTTTATCTAATGGATTTTGTGGAATGGATGAAGTCATACCTGTCTAAGGATGAAATTTCTATAAGTGATCTAAATCAGGATTTGATAAAAAAGTATCGAGTGAATCTGAATCGCCGAATAAGTTCCAAGTCAAATAAGGAATTCAAAAGATCCACCCAGAAGACATTTCTAGTGGCAATCCGTGCCTTTTTTAAATATTTAATTGTGGAGGAAGGTATTGAGGTTATCCCTCCCGAGCAGATTATTTTAGGTAAGTCTGAGGATCGACTACCAAAGGTACTAAATGAGGAGCAACTCAAGCGACTATTTCAGGTTCAGGATCTTAATAAGCGCTCTGGGGTGCGCGACAGGGCCATTTTGGAAACCTTGTTTAGCACCGGGCTGCGAGTTTCAGAGCTTGTCGCCTTAAATATTGACGATGTTAACCTGAAATCTGGCGAGTTTACAGTCATAGGAAAAGGGCGAAAAGTAAGGACAGTTTATTTGAGTTCGAGTGCTAAAGAGTGGCTAACAAGGTACGTAGAGACTCGAAGCGACCCGTTCAAGCCACTGTTCATTAGATATTCGGGAAAGAAAATGGATCCCGAAGATTATGAAGGAGAAACTTTACGTTTAACTGTTCGAAGTGTTCAGCGCTTAGTTAAAAAATATACAATACGGGCTGGTATTTCTATTGATGCTACACCTCACACACTTCGTCATAGTTTTGCAACTGGTTTACTGAAAGAGGGTGCCGATTTGAGATCTGTACAGGAACTTCTTGGACATTCAAATGTTTCTACTACACAGATATATACCCATGTGACAAACAAACAGCTGAAAGACACACACAAGAAGTTTCACAAGGATGTGGAGGGTGGCACCTCCCCTATTGAAATAGAAGAAGATCCCGATTCTGTCTCTTCCCTACTCTAAACGTGGTAATATTAATTAGACTTTATTCAACTTAGATTGATTTTGGAGGTGAGGTATGAATAACAAAGCTATGGAAATTTGCGGCTTGATATTTTGGAATATTATTGGTTTGGGAGTTGTGATTCTTAACGTGCTCAGGGATTGGGTAATTACAGGCGCACGGTGTTTAAAATCTGCCAACCATTAGAATTATAGGAAAAAGGAGGTTGTGATGCCTAGGACAGTTTGGCCATTTATATTTTTACTCATCGCTGCAGGGGTTATTTATGTATTTCCAGGAATCTATCAGTGCTTAAGAAGGCTGATCTTGGAAGACAACAGAGATATTCTTGTTGTTGACTTCAACGCCCCACCCGAGAAGTGAACAGTTTGTTTCAATTTCCAGGAACTGAGGCTAGGTCTAGAAACTACAGACAAACGCCTCAGTTTTTTCTTTTCTACCCCTTCCCCACCTTCGAAATAAAACGCTACGCTACCATTTCGCTTCGCGAAATGTGTTAATATGTACTGGAATTTACTGAGAAATTAAAGAGAAATAGTTTTTGAGGAGGAAAAATGAGTGATAGTGAGGAAATGGTTCAAAAATATGTATGCAAGGAACACAAGAACACCCCCTCTGGTAAGTCACTTCGCCCTGGAAAATGTCTTATTTGTGGAGAGGATCTTGAAGAGGCTGGACTCATAAAGGAAAGCGAAGCCCAAAACTGGGTGTTTGGATAAAGGTAGTTGATGAATAAGGAGGCTGTGATGAGTGATGCGAACAACGAGGCTGGAAAATACACTGTACTTTTGGTACGTCAGTCCTTTAGGACTCTTCGCGAAGACGAACCTATGCCAACGATTGGAGATCTCGATATATGTGAAGAGGGGTGTGAGCTCTGTGGTGTGGGATATTTTAGAGTGGTTGGAGTTACCACCAATAAAGAAGGGGTAGGTGCATGGAGCGCTGGGGGAGAACTTCCAGAACTGATAGACCAGAGGGAAGTAGGAGACAAACCTCCGAAATTGACAGGCTGGGATGAGGTAGGTTAGAAATGACTTTTAATGTACCACCTTCCAATGTAAGGGGCGGCAGATTTATGTCGGTATGGATGATATTGATTTTCTCAATAATCGCCCTAGCGGTAGTGGTTCCGGTAATGGGGATTAAGTCATGGTGGATTTTTATACCTATCACCCTATATTCAACCGCTGTAATTGCACACTTTGGATGTTGGTTGAGACTCTGGGCGGAAGAGAGAGAAGGTTTGGGAGTAATGCCCATCTCATGCTGGTTAACTCGTCTTTTTCTTTTGGAAGGGTTGTTCTACATCGGTGTAATTCTCTGGATGATTTTTTCCTGATCAAAAGGCTGGGATGAAACTTATATTTGAGGTTTCCCCAGCCTTTTTCTTTTCAAACGTGCTAATATACACACAAATACTCGACTATTAGATTTTGGTAAGGAGATTAGAGATGAGTTTGCATACACCGCAGCGAAGACATAGCAGAGCTTTTTGGATTGTGTGGATAACTCTCCTCATTTCCATAGCTACTGCAATAATGGTAATTGTGAAACAATCAAGTCATAGCTCAATGATAGTTCCCGCTGCCATGTACGCTACTGCTGTATTTCTGGCGCTAAAAATTCAAAGCAGATTTGAAGGGTTGGATCCAGACACCTATTTACCTGTGCCCCGTATCTTGTTGGCAGGCTTGCTTTTGGGTTTATTGTGTTTCTTCACGGCGTTTTTTGTTGCATTTTGGCCACAGGTTGTAGCCCCTATGCATTATAAACGTTGATTGGAGTTTGTCCTGAATAATATTCGACTTTAATGTAGGAAGGAGGAAAAATGGGTAGGGTCGTTGCACCGGAGGACTTGAACAAAGTTCTTTGGGTACTTGTAATTTGTGGGCTCATAGAGATAATCATTTTCATACCTTTGGAGATTGCCATGATGATTGTTCTTTTGGTTGTTTTTGTGCCATACAAGCTTGTTGTAGATGGGATAGTTCCAAAGGTAAAAGGTTTATTTTTTTAGAGTTGGTTACCAAAGAGGTAGATGCTGTTAGATGGCGTGTACCTCTTTTTCTTTTTCTCATACCCTAACCCTAAAACTCTTTCTGTGAATATCACTCCTCCCATGCATAAAAATCATCTCCCTATGAAATTTCGTTCCATAACCTTTGTGCCTATCAAAACCATATACCTGATACTTTTTATTCTCCTCATGCAACCTTACCATCAAATCATCTCTATAAACCTTCGCAATAATTGACGCCGCTGCAATACTAATACTCTTGTTATCCCCCCTTATAATATTTGTCTGATTTTTGTAAGGCCAGAGTTTAATAGAAAAACTGTCTGTTAGGACATGGTGAGGAGATTTGTCCAGAGATTTAACTGCTTTATGGAATCCCACCTGCGTTGCACTCACTATTCCCTTCCCATCTATGTGTGTATGAGGAATCTCAACAATAGAAAAAGAAAATGCGACATTTCTTATAAAATCTGCTAGTTTCTTCCTCTTATTTGGTGAAATTAACTTGGAATCTTTAATGTCTGCGTACTCTGGAAACTCCTCTAATGAGACGTCGCTTTTTCTAAGAGGTTCTCTGTCCATAATGACAGCTGCCACGACCAGGGGGCCAGCTAGTGCTCCCCTTCCTACCTCATCAACCCCAGCAATGTGCTTTATCCCCTTTTCCCAAAGTTCATTCTCAAATTTCAGTAGGTCAAGATTCATTCTCTTCTTCTATAACGGCTACAGAAGTTACATGGTCTCCAGATTTCAATCTAATGAGCCTTACTCCCTGTGTGTCTCTTTTTAAAATAGGTGTTTGAGAAGCACCAACTCTAATTACCATTCCAGACTCCGTAGCAATTAGCAAATCTGTTGCTACTCCCTTTTTCACTCCCCTTGCAGAAACCAACTTGCCTGTTTTTTGGGTTACCTTGTAGGTCAAAATTCCAGACCCACCTCTTTTTTGTACTTTATATTGATCAACCCTTGTTCTTTTTCCAGATCCATTTTTAGAAACTGCCATTAAATACATATCCTTTTCGCCCTCTGGAATAATTATTGCCCCAACTACCTTATCCTCTTCATTTTTCAATTTTATTCCAGATACACCACTTGCAGAACGTCCCATTGGTCTTACGTCCTTCTCAGAAAACCTAATTGACTGCCCATTTGAAGTGGTTAACATCAAATCATCCTTGCCTTGAGTAACATTTGCATATACCAAAGAATCCTCTTCTGACAGCTTAATAGCTATAATTCCAGAGGACCTAATATTGGCAAATTGATCAAGAGGAGTCTTTTTTGCCTTACCCTTTTGAGTTGCAAAAAATACAAATCCCTTACCTTTCTCAAGTTCCTCTGGTGTTAGAGTTAGGAAAGCCTCAACCCCTTCGCTTTGGGCAACACTTAAGAAATTGACAATTGGAGTCCCCTTAGCTTTTCTAGAATATTCTGGAATTTCCCAGATACGCAACTTGTATACCCTTCCCTTATTGGTCAAGAAAAATGCCCAGTCATGGGTACTACAAATTTTAATTTTATCTACCTGATCCTCCTCCTTTAATTCCCCTCCAGAAACTCCAGTTCCTCCTCTACCCTGTATCCTATAAGTGTCTGGTTTTATACGCTTTATGTACCCCCCAAGTGAAATTGTGATTATACAATCCTCATCTACCACCAAATCCTCCTCACTAATTTCCCCAACACCTCCCTTGATCACTCTTGTCCTTCTCTCATCTCCATATTTTTCCTTAATCTCTTCTAACTCTCCTCTTATTATTTTTATAACTTTTTCCGGAGAAATTAAAATGCCCTCAAACCCTTCTATAGTCTCAATAATTTCTTTTAGCTCATCCTCTATTTTTTGTCTTTCCAAAGCTGCCAAGCGTCTTAGCTGCATGTCCAAAATAGCCTGTGCCTGTATTTCCGTTAGCCCAAACTTTTTCATCAAACCAGCTTTGGCAGTTTCCACGTCCTTACTCCCCCTAATTAATTTAATCACCGCATCCAAATTATCCAAAGCTATTTTTAGTCCCTGCAAAATGTGTTCACGCGATTTTGCACGTTTAAGTAAGAATATTGTTCTTCTAATAACCACAAGCTGCCTGTGTCTTACAAACTCACCAAGAATCATTTTCAAAGTTAGAAGTTTTGGTTCCCCATCAACAAGTGCCACCATGTTGGTATTAAATGTAGTTTGCAAAGGTGTGTATTTATAAAGACTGTTTTCAATTTTCTTTGGAATGGCGCCCTTTTTAAGCTCAATAATCACTCTGATCTCATTTCTGCTAGACTCATCTCTAAGATCAGAAATTCCCTCAATTCTTTTTTTCTTCACAAGTTCGGCAATTTTTGTGAGCAGGGTGGCTTTGTTTACCTGATAAGGGAGTTCTGTAATTACAATCATGTTCCTCCCGTTCTTCATTTCCTCAAAACCCATCTTTGCTCGAATCACTACCCTACCCTTCCCAGTTGCGTACATATGAGTAGTTTCCTTTTTGTCGTAAATAATTCCTCCGGTTGGGAAATCAGGGCCTTTAATATGTTCTACCAAATCCTCAACAGTTGCCTCAGATGAAAATTCGTTTTGTGCCACCTTCAATTTTTGAGTGGACCCAACAATTTCAACCTCTTTTTCCTCTACTTTAGGTTCATATTTTGTTTGTTGGTCAATAAGTAAGCTAATCCCGTCAATAATCTCGTCCAAATTGTGTGGTGGAATTTTTGTAGCCATTCCAACCGCAATTCCCTCCTGCCCATTTAACAATAAGTTTGGCAAAACAGCGGGGAGATATACAGGTTCCATGGTTTGGAGGTCATTTAGTTCAAAATCAACGGTTTCTTTATCAATATCTCTATAAAGCTCTTCTGTAATCTTTTGCATTTTGCACTCTGTGTACCTCATTGCTGCTGGAGGATCTCCATCCACACTTCCAAAGTTACCTTGGGGATTTATGAGGGGGTATCTCATGCTAAAGTCCTGCCCCATTCTTACCAAAGTGTCATAAATTGCTGTGTCACCATGGGGGTGGTAGCGCTTCATAACTTCACCTACAACAGAAGCACACTTTTGAAACCTACCCGCAAAGGTTACTCCCTGGTCTTGCATGGCGTAAACAATACGTCTGTGTACTGGTTTTAATCCATCTCTAACGTCTGGAAGGGCTCTTGAAACAATAACACTCATTGCATAGTCTAAATATGCTTTTTGCATTGTTTCTGTTATGTCGGTTGGGATTACGCTATTTGGTTTTTTATTTTCCACAATTTTATCTACTTTTTTTGCCATGACTAGATAATGATATCAGTTTTTGAGGGTGGTTTAAAGGCCTTATCCTACTTAGTAATCACCTTTTCGATTGCTGGGGAAATGTCTTTTTTTCTACTCATAAGTGGACCAATATCAGCTACATTTTCATCCCCTTCTGTAGTAAACGCCTCTTCCGCAATAGCTTGCTCCTCTTCTGTTGTGTAGATGATATGGCTATTTATTTTTAAGACATTGGTTACCACAGTGTAGGTCTGGCTTACATCAAGCTCCACCTTTACATTCTCCATTGCATCCGCAATTTCCTTTGCCATTTCAAGTATTTTGTCTGGTTCTACAGTTTCTAGTTGATTTATAAATACTTTTGTACCTCCAAAATCAAGTATTTTGTAGTCTTTTTTAGCAATTTCTTCTACCGAAAGTCCTGTTATATCTGATTTGGCTTTAAATATTTCAAAAGTGAACTTTTCTAAATCTAGCCCCGTTTCTTCTGCCAACCTGTGTGCAACTTCTGAGTCGTATCCGGTTGTGGTGGAAGATTTCAAACCTTGTGTGTCGGATAAAATCGCGGCCAACATAAGCTTGCTAGCCCCCTCGCTGGGTTTTATGCCATAAGTATCGAAATACTCATACACCAGTGCACTAGAAGACCCTAGTGGTTTTGCGTCTATCCTTATGGGTGAAGTAAAGTTAATATTTATTTTGTGGTGGTCAACTATTTCAATTACCTGTTCGCCAACCACCTTCTCATGCCTTTGAGATTCTTCATTGTGGTCCACTAAAATTATTGCGTCCTCTTTTTCCAGAGTTACCTCATCAAAGGGTTTGGGTAATTCAACACCAATCTTTTCAAACACAAATTCCGTTTCTTTGTTTGGCTGACCAGAAGCTACCGGGATTATGTTTGAGCCTTCGTATCTTTTAGATTTTTTAAGAAACTCTGCGTAGGTAACCGGAACTACAATTGAGTCTAGGTCTGGTGATTTGTGCCCTACTATATAAATATTCATACTCTAGAATTTACCACAGAGCTCAGAGCTCACACAAGCTCAGAGCTTGCACAAGACCTGGTCTCCACCTTAAAAATTAAGGTAAGGGTCAGACCCTTTCTTATATTTTTCCTCAATTTGCTTTGAAATTTTTCTTATTCTTACGGTTAAATTTTGTTCCCGTTGCAGCCAATACTCATAGTCTGCATTTTCTCGCAAGTCTTTATTGTGTTCTGCAGCCAGCCCCTTTTTCATCTGAGCTTTCTCTCGTTCTTTCATGAGGTATTGCATATATTCTCTAAGTTGATCTATTTGTGTTTTTTCCATAAGGTGTTTTACCATTTTACTTGACCTTGCGGCAAGGGGGGTATATACTGTTATGGTAATAAATACAAGAGATTGTATTTAGGGGAAGCTGGATTACAGGTTCTCAACCTAAGGGTTGGGAACTTTTTATGTTTTGTCTACGTTGGCTTCCTTGGCGTGGGTTTGAATAAAACGCTTTCTAGGAGGCACTTCGCTACCCATAAGCATTGTAAATACCTCATCTGCCCTAGCAGCATCTTCCACTGTAATTTGCAAAAGTTTTCTGGTGTCCGGGTTCATAGTAGTTTCCCAAAGTTCATCCGAATTCATCTCCCCCAACCCTTTAAATCTTTGGATCACAGCCTTCTTTCCCAGGTCAGTTTTCTGAAAAGACTCTCTTTGCTGGTCATCAAACAAATATCGTTTCTCCTTGCCCCAGGAGCCCTTGTAGAGGGGTGGAACAGCCACATACACGTGCCCATCCTCCACTAATTGGTTCATATGTCTATAGAAAAAAGTTAGGTACAAAGTCATAATATGCATCCCATCTACATCAGCATCTGCCATTATAATTATCTTGTCATACCTTAGGTTAGTTGAGTCATATTGGTCCCCAATACCTGCTCCTATGGCTATAATAAGGCTTTTAAACTTTTCGGAGTCCACAATCTTGTCTAATCTTGCTCTCTCAGTGTTTAAAACCTTGCCAAATAAGGGTAAAATGGCTTGTGTCTTCCTATCTCTTCCCTGTTTGGCAGGCCCACCAGCAGAATCCCCCTCTACTACAAACAATTCTGTCCTTTTGGGGTCTTTTAGTGAACAATCTGCTAGTTTTCCTGGTAATACTCCCCCCGCGGAGTCTAGTGCTGTTTTTCTAATTACGGTGTCACGTGCTGCTTTGGCTGCAATACGGGCCTTTAGTGCTAAGAGGTTTTTTTCTACTATAGCTTTTGCATCTTTGGGGTTTTCTAGTAAAAACTGATCTAATGCTTCTTTGGTTACGCTTTCCACAGCGGTTCTAACGTTTGTATTGCCTAATTTTCCTTTAGTTTGGCCCTCAAATTGCAAAACCTCAGAGTCCATTTTTATAGAAACCACTGCTGTTAAACCCTCTTTTAAGTCATCGCCAGAGATGTTTGGATCCTTATCTTTTAATGTCCCAGACTTTTTGGCGTAGTCATTTACGGTCCTTGTTAAGGCCATTCTAAAGCCTGTTAGATGTGTCCCGCCATCATTGTTTTTAAGGTGATTAGCAAAGCAAAGCACGTTTTCAGAGAAGGAATCGTTATATTGTAGAGCAACCTCTACCATTACATTGTCGTAATCTTTTTTAACGTGGAATATATTGGGGTGCATTACTTTTTTGTTGCGGTTTAAGGCTTTAAGATAGGTTTTTACCCCGCCTTCAAAGTAGTAATTTTCATGCACATCCTTCCTATGATCAATAAATTCAAATCTGATACCCGCAGTTAAGTAGGCATATTCTTTTAGCGCGTTTTGGAAGTATCTTGTTGTAAAATCGGTGGTTTCAAAGACTTTATCATCAGGTAAAAACTGCACAATACTACCGTTTTCAAAATCCCAACCCTTTACGTCAATGTTCCACTCGGCTCCTTTTATTTTGGATTTAGGGTTTTTAACGTCTAAAGGAACAACGTCAGATACAGGTTTTCCGCCCTTTTCATATTCCTGAATAACAACCTCGTTTCCCCTTTTTACAACAACCCTCATCCAATGAGAGAGCGCGTTTACAACAGAAGAACCAACACCGTGTAGTCCGCTAGAGACTTTGTATCCCCCACCCTCTCCGAACTTACCACCCGCGTGGAGCTTGGTCATAACCAGTTCTAATGCACTAACGCCGTATTCTTTCTTGATTTCGTAGGGAATTCCACGGCCGTTATCATAAATTGCAGCAGAGCCGTCTTTAAATATTTCAAGTTTTATGTAGTCTGCAAAGCCGCCCATGGCTTCGTCCATGGAGTTGTTTACAATTTCAGTTATGAGGTGGTTTAAACCTTTTACCCCCGTGGAACCAATGTACATTCCGGGGCGTTTTTTAACGGGATCTAAACCTTCTAAGACCTGAATCTGCTCCGAGCTATAGCCGTTATCTGCTGGTTTTTTTGTTGACTTTTTTGTTGATTTCGCCATGACCTTTTGATATTACAGGAACAAACGTTGGGGTTCAAGAGCTATAATACCGCATTCTTCTGCTACTTTCCTGTATTCTTCTTTGTCGTCTATAAAGGCTATGCCTGAGGGTTTTACTCCTAACTCAGCAATAATTTTCTTAAAGAATATCTTCTCTCTTTTCGTACACCCTAGTTGGTATGAAAAGAATTTATTTTTCAATTTCTCATTTAAGCCCACCTTCTCCATAAGAATATTTGCTCGATACTTTTCATTGTCCGAAGCCACATAAGATTCTTTTGGTATCTTCTTAAACAAATTATGCTTTACAGTCAGACTTTCGGGTGTATACCAAAAATTTACTAACTCATCTACAGAAAGTTTCCAACCCCACTCGCCTTTTACCTTTTCAAGCTCTTCCAAGAGATCCAACTCCCCACTCCCCTGTTTTGCAAAGTTGATATTGGTTGGAGATGAAGTTTCTTATGGTTAGGATGGATACCCCAGTTTCGTTGGAAATTCTAGTACTAAATAGATCCGTATTTTTATTGAATACAAGGGTTCTATCTATGTCAAATAGGTGTATTTTAGACACCTCCTTATTATATAGTATGGAATACTATAGGTTGACAAAAAAGGCAAAATAAGCTATAATTACGCAAGTAACACCCTGTCTTTTTTTGATTTTTTCAGTTAATAAACTAAGGAGGAATAAGATGGATTTTAATCTGTGGCCGTATATCATGGCCCTCGGTGCTTTAGCGCTTGGTATTACGTGGAAATTTGCAGGAAAGAAGGCGGCTATTGCCCTATTGTGTTTTCTTGCAATGTGGGGGTTTTTAACCGTCTATATATCCTTGGATATACCAAAAGTACCCGGGTGGGTATTTCCCAGTCTTGCTGGGCTATTCCTTGCGATATCTATACTATTTTGTTCGGCGGCGGCAGGGGGGCAAAAATGAAAGGAAGACGTAACGAAACTTAAACCGCCGGTGTATATACACTTATACAATCCGGCGGTTTTGTTTTTCCCAATATATTTTGGTATATTACACGTAACATCCCGTTCAAATCTATATTCTATAAGGAGGTAATTCTGTGATTGTATTTAAGAGTAAGAGGTTTAGTGAAAGTGAGAGATATGCTGCATTGTGGAAAGTATGTGTTATTCTTTTTGGCCTTGGCGTAGCCGTTTTCTTGATTGCAAAGCTTGGAGGGGCAAGTGTCCCAGGGCCGCTTGTTGCACTTGTTCTCGCGCTCAACATAATTTTAGCTGTAATTCCCCTCGTCGTAGCGTGGTACAGTGTTTGGTTATTTAGCAGGCTCTGTATTGATGATTAATTAAAGACAATAAATCTGTGCCGCTGGCGATTAAATTAAAAGCCGGCGGCCTTTTTATAACTCCAACTGCAACAACAAATTCTCCAAAGCAAGACGCTTGTTCACATTAGTCTTCTCCAAATCTTCTTTAATCTGCATCATAAGAAAAATATTTTTTGCCAAAGCAGGATCCGCGCTATCTAACATTTGTTCCCTCTGCCCTACTACCCACCCCTCTATTAAATCAACTATCTCCTCCCTTTCCAATTTAGAAAGATTTCCGGCGTGATCCAAGCGCTCCCCCAAATCTATAGGTATATTTTCCTCTGAAACAGGCCTAGTGTAGCTTGATTTTATTGTAATTTTCCTACATCTTGAGATCACTGTAGGTAAAAGAGAGTTCTCTGTTTTAGCAAGCAAGACAATAATGGCAAAATCGGGAGGTTCTTCCAAAGTTTTAAGGAGTGCGTTTTGGGCTTGAGTAGTTAGCCTGTGAGCATCTTCTATAACCACGTATTTGTTTTCTAGGGAGTATGGTTTTGTAGTTAGAAATTTGGTTATTTCACGAACTTGTGAAATCCCGATAGACTTTTCGCCCGTTACGCTAAGATAGTCTGGGTGGGTGTGTCTGACTTCTG